>NZ_JBFUGN010000005.1:0-31884 GCF_056402895.1 Rhizobacter sp. P3_B12
GAGGTCCGCGCCCGCCCCGACCAGGACGTCATCGCCGAAGGCAACGCCCGCTTCCAGCGCGGCTCGATGCAGATCAGCGCCGACCGCATGACCTACGAGCAGGCGAACGACCTGGCCCATGCCACCGGCAAGGTGCGCGTCAGCCGCGACGGCAACGTCTACACCGGTCCGGAGCTGCAACTGAAGGTCGAGCGCTTCGAAGGCTTCTTCCTGAAGCCGACCTATTTCTTCTCGCGCACCCAGGCCGGCGGCCATGCCGAGCGGCTCGACTTCCTCGGCGAGCAGCTGACCGTCGCGACCGGCGCCACCTACACCAGCTGCCGCGTCGACGACATCGACGGCAGCACGCCGGCGTGGATCCTGTCGACCGACCGCGTGAGGCTCGATTTCGCGAACAACGAAGGCATCGCACAGGGGGCGGTGCTGCGCTTCTACGGCGTGCCGATCCTCGCGGCCCCGGTGCTGAGCTTCCCGCTGAGCGACGACCGCAAGTCCGGCTGGCTGCCGCCGAGCATCGACATCGACAACAAGAGCGGCCTGCAGGTGGCCGTGCCGTACTACTGGAACATCGCGCCGAACCGCGATGCGACGCTGACGCCGGCCATCATCTCGAAGCGCGGTGCCGGGCTCGACACCGAGTTCCGCTACCTCGAGCCGGGCCACGAAGGGCGCGTCGACCTGAACCTGCTGCCCAACGACCGGCAGGCCGGCATCACCCGCAGCGCATTCAACCTGGAGCAGGAGGGCGTGCTGCTCGGCAACACGCGCTACCGGACCAACGTGATGCGCGTCAGCGACGACGACTACTGGAAAGACCTGCCGCGCGGCATCAACAGCCTGACGCCGCGGCTGCTGCTCGGCGACGCGCAGGTGGCGAGCGACTTCGGCCTGTGGACCACCTACGCCCGCGTCGAGCGCTGGCAGGTGCTGCAGGATGCCGACAGCCCGCTCGCGACCCCCTACGACCGGCTGCCGCAGCTCGGCGTGCGCACCTGGCAGCCGCTCGTCGGCGGCCTCGAGTTCGGCATGGAGGCCGAGGCCAACCGTTTCGTGAACCCGGACGGCCACCGCCTCGGCGTGGCGCCCGACGACACCGCGGCGAACCCGCGACCCGTCGGCTCGCGGCTGCACCTGCTGGGCTCGCTCGCCTGGCCGTTCGGCACGCCCGGCTGGACGCTGACGCCGAAGGTGCTGGTGAATGCCGCCAGCTACCGGCTCGACGCCCCGATGGCCGACGGCCGCGACCGCTTCCACCGCGTGATCCCGACCTTCAGCCTGGACAGCGCCTGGGTGCTGGAGCGCGACACGCAGCTGTTCGGCCGCCCGGCGCGCCAGACCATGGAGCCGCGGCTCTTCTACACGAAGACGCCGTACCGCGAGCAGAACGACCTGCCGAACTTCGATTCGGCCGAGAAGGATTTCAACTTCGACTCGATCTACACCGAGAACAGCTTCTCGGGCGTCGACCGGGTGTCTGACGCGCACCAGCTGACCGCCGGCGTCACCACCCGCATGCTCGACTCGGGCGACGGCTCCGAGCTGCTGCGCCTGGGCCTCGCCCAGCGCTACCTGTTCGAGGACCAGCGGATCACGCCCGACAAGCAGCCGATCTCGCAGAGCGTGTCGGACCTGCTGCTGACCGGCTCGTCCGGCCTGCTGAAGCACTGGCGCTTCGACGCGGCCGTGCAGTACAGCCCCGAGCAGCACCAGACGGTGCGCTCGATCCTCGGCGTGCGCTACGCGCCGGGACCGTACCGCACGATCAACACCAACTACCGCTTCAACCGCAACGACAGCGTGACCGGCCTGCCGAGCGAGCAGTTCGAGGTGGGCTGGCAGTGGCCGCTGTACGGCCGCCCCGGCCAGAGCAGCGACCGCGGCGGGCGCTGCACCGGCGCCTGGTACAGCGTCGGGCGCATGAGCTACAACGTGTCCGAGCGGCGGCTCACCGATTCGGTGGTGGGCTTCGAGTACGACGCCGGCTGCTGGATCGGCCGCGTGATCGCGAAGCGGCTGTCGACCAGCTCGCAGGAAGCGACCACGCAGCTCGGCTTCGAGCTCGAGCTGATCGGCCTGTCGCGCCTCGGGACCAACCCGCTGAAGGTCTTGAAGGACAATATCCCCGGTTACCGCATGYTGCGCGACGATCCCGCCGCGCCCGCTGCCAGCCCCACGACACCATGATTGCATTCCAACGCCTTGCTTCCCGCGCGCTGATGTCGCTGCTGTCCGCGACCGTCGCGGCGGCCGCCGTGCAGGCCCAGACCGCAGCACCCGCGCCGCGCCCCTCCACGCGCTCGCAGACCGCCGACTACATCGTCGCGATCGTCAACCAGGAACTGGTCACCGCCGGCGAGGTGCAGCAGCGCATCGACCGCCTGCGCGAGGAAGCCCAGCGCAGCAAGTCCAAGCTGCCGCCGGACGACGACCTGCGCCGCCAGGTGGTCGATGCGCTGATCGACGAGCGCGTGCAGATCACGAACGCGCGCGATGTCGGGCAGCGCGTCGACGACATGGAGCTCGAGCGCGCGGTCGCCAACGTCGCGGCGCAGAACCAACTGACGCCGGCCCAGCTGCGCGAGCGGCTCAAGAAGGAAGGCATCGACTACGCGCGCTTTCGCAACAACGTGCGCGACCAGCTGCTGGTCGAGCGGGTGCGCGAGCGCGAGGTGCAGGCCCGCATCACGATCACCGACGCCGAGATCGACGCGGTGCTCGACAAGCAGCGCGCCGCGGCCGGCAGCGCGACCGAATACAACATCGCGCAGATCCTGGTCACCGTGCCCGAGGGCGCGAGCGAGAGCCTGGTCGCCGAGCGCCGCACCAAGGCCGAGGCGGCGCTGAACCGGGTGCGCAGCAGCGCCCCGTTCGACGTGGTCGCGAAGGAAGTCTCCGAGGACGGCAACAAGGCGCGCGGCGGCGAGATCGGCATGCGCCCGGCCGACCGGCTGCCCGACATCTTCGTCGAGGCGGTGCGCGGCCTGWAGCCGGGCGAGATCGCGCCGACGCTGCTGCGCTCCGGCGCCGGCTTCCACGTGATGAAGCTGCTCGACAAGCGCGAGGGCGGCGCGTTCTCGGTGACGCAGACGCGCGCCCGCCACATCCTGCTGCGGCCGTCGGCGCAGCTGTCCCAGGAGGCCGCGGTGCGGCGCCTGCAGGAGATGAAGCGGCAGATCCAGAGCGGCTCGCGCAACTTCGACCAGCTGGCGCGCGACAACTCCGAAGATGGCAGCGCGTCGCAGGGCGGCGACCTCGGCTGGGTGTCGCCGGGCGGCTTCGTCCCCGAGTTCGAGGAGGCGATGAACGCACTGCCGATCAACGGGCTGTCGGATCCGGTGGTGTCGCGCTTCGGCGTGCACCTGATCCAGGTGGTCGAGCGCCGCAAGATGACGCTCGACCTGCGGCAGCAGCGCGAGCAGGCCCGCAACATCCTGCGCGAGCAGAAGTTCGAAGAGGCGTACAACGAATGGGCGCGCGACCTGCGGGCGCGGGCCTACATCGAGATGCGCGAGGCGCCGCAGTGATTTGCGGTGCGGCCGGCCGAGCGCCGGGCCGCTCCCAAGCCGGCCGGCATCCCCTCGGGGGATCGCTGAACGTACTCGTTCGGCGAGGGGCTCCATGAAGCATCTTCCTCGCAAGCGGTTCGGGCAGCATTTCCTGACCGATCACTCGGTCATCGGCGCGATCGTCGATGCGATCAACCCGCGCCCGGGCGAGGCGGTCGTCGAGATCGGCCCGGGGCTGGGCGCGATGACCGACCCGCTGGTCGCGCGCTGCGAGCGCCTGACCGTCATCGAGCTCGACCGCGACCTGGCCGTGCGGTTGCGCAAGCGGCCCGAGTTGAACGTCGTCGAATCGGACGTGTTGAAGGTCGACTTCCCTGCGCTCGCAGAACAGGCCGGCCAGAAGCTGCGCGTCGTCGGCAACCTGCCGTACAACATCTCGACGCCCATCCTCTTCCACCTGCTCGACGCGGTCGGCCAGGTGCAGGACCAGCACTTCATGCTGCAGAAGGAAGTGGTCGACCGCATGGCCGCATCGCCCGGCAACAAGGATTACGGCCGGCTGACGGTGATGCTGCAGTGGCGCTATGACATCGAGTCGGTGCTCGACGTGCCGCCCGAGGCGTTCGACCCGCCGCCGCGGGTGGATTCGGCGGTGGTGCGCATGCAGCCGCTGCCCGATGCCACCGGCGTGCCGCAGGCCTTGCTGGGCGAACTGGTGATGGTGGCCTTCTCGCAGCGCCGCAAGCTGCTGCGCCACACGCTGGGCCGCTGGCTCGACGAGCGCGGCTTCTCAGGTGCCTTCGACGTGCAGCGCCGCGCCGAGGAAGTGCCGGTGGCGGACTACCTGGCGCTGGTGCAGGCGGTTCAGAAGCGGTAGCGCAGCGACAGGGTCGCCATGTCGGCACCTCGATCGGATTCGAAAAAGTGAAACGATTCGAAGGACTCGACCTCCAGCAGGGCCGACAACCGGGGTTGCAGATACCACTCGATGCCAATCCCGAACGTGGCCTCGGTACCTTCCTTGTCCTCGGAGCGGACGAGGAACGTGTCGGTGCGGGCCGTGCGCCGGTGGTAGGCCCCGAGGCGGCCGAGCAGTGCGATGTGGTCGCCGAGATGCAAGGCGCCGACCACCGCGATGGCGGGGTCGGTATGCCAGTCGGAGCCCAGCGACACGGCGCCCGCCTCCAGCCGTATCGAGCGCCGGAATTGATAACCCAGCATCAGCTTGCCCCCGTGACCGGTCAGCGTGTCATGCCGCTTGTCCTGCCCGCCCGGCACCTGGTAGTGGCTGAGGCCGGCACCGCCGGACACGTACCACCCGGATTGCGGCCCGGCGGTCGACGGCGCCTCGGTGGCTCCCGTGTTCTCTTGCGCCGCCGCAGCCGCGACCAACCCCGATGCCAATGCTGCCGCGAGACACGCTCGCGCGCCAAGACTGAATGCCATGGTTCCTCCCTGTCGTCATGGATGCTGTTGTGTGCGGCGCATTGTGCCCGCGCATCGCGCCCAAGAAAAAGCCCGCCGAAGCGGGCTTGACAGAGGTTCGATCGTTCAGGCCGCGTTCAGCCACATCGAGGTGTCGAAGGCGCTGCTCATCATCGGCATGTTCATCCCGAAGTTCGCATTGGCTGCGCTCTTGGCCGCCGGCTTGGCGGGCTTGTTCTCTGCAATCTGGGCCGTTTCCGTCGCCCGCTCCCATGACCCTTGTTCCTGGGAGCGGGCTACTGAAAAGAATAGAAGCACCTGAACGGTATTTTTCGTTCCGCCCAGAAGTCGGCCGCATCGCGGAAGACATCGAGCAACTGCTCGCGGGCCTCGCGGTCGAAGCGCGGGTTGTCGGGCAACTGCTCCAGCACCACGACGAAGCCGGGTTGCGCGCCCGACTTGTGCACCAGGTCGGTCATGCAGTCGTACAGCGCATCCAGGTTCTTGCCGAAATGCGACGGGAACAGGAAGGATTCGGCGATGCTGTCCAGCACGTCCTGCTTGGACTGGGCGTTCGTCAGGTTGGCGTAGAGGAAGTGCTGGCCCACGCTTTGCGCGGCCTCCTGCAAATCCTCGACACGGTAGGCGCGTATCGACTGGACGATGTTTGGACGGACGGTCTGCAAGAGCATGGTCTCGTTCCTCCTTGGTTCAAAAGAATCCATCAACTGATCCTCACTTCACGATGCGGCGAAAACTCGCGTAGTGGTCGTCGGTGTAGTAACAGGCCTGCGGCGTCGTGACCTGGTAGCCACCGCAGACGATGCGCTTTGCCGCGCGGTTCCTGGCCCCCGGGGTTGTCACGGTGTACTCGCGGTAGTAGCCGCGGCGCTGTGACGGTAGCTGGCGTTCGCGGTTACCGAACACGCTGCCATCCTTGGGATACGGAAATGGGCCTCCCGTTCGAATCAGCCGCTCTGTCGCCTGGGCCTCGGCCGGCAGTGCCGCCAGGGCCACCGTTGCCATCTCGACTGCTGGTGCCGGTGCTTCCTTGGCAGCCACCGAGACGACACTGGCCGCCATGACAGCCGCCGCGATCGCCGCGCGGCCCCATCGGGCTCGGCCATCGAATCGACTTGCACAACTCAGCAATGAACCGGCCAGCGCACCGGAGAGAGACACGGGGTTATCCCTGAATTCGGAAACCGGGATGGTACCGAATCGGGCTGCAAAGCTCAAGGTGCTGCCTCAATTTGGGGCAGGAGAGTTCAAAAATCAGTGAATGCTCGCATTCGCCTGAGGCCATATGGGTCGGCACATTCAGACAGCATTGCGGCAAGAAAACAGCGCATTCGGGTCGATGACAGGGGTGTCACATGCCCGTGCWGGACCCCCGGGCATTTTTGGCGCACGCACCAAGCTGTGCTTGGTGCGCGGCCGGCCGCCGTTTTTGTCAGATCAGCGCGCCGCGTTGGCGTCGGCGACGGTCAGCGCGGTCATGTTGACGATGCGGCGCACGGTGGCCGACGGCGTCAGGATGTGCACCGGCTTGGCCGCCCCGAGCAGCACCGGCCCGATCGCGATGCCGCCGCCGGCCGCCGTCTTCAGCAGGTTGTAGCTGATGTTGGCGGCGTCGATGTTCGGCAGCACCAGCAGGTTCGCCTCGCCCGACAGCGTGCTGGTCGGCATCAGCTCGGCGCGGTAGGCGGCATCGAGCGCGGCGTCGCCGTGCATCTCGCCGTCGACCTCGAGCCACGGCGCCTGCTCGTGCAGCAGCGCCAGCGCGTCGCGCATCTTCACCGCCGACGGCTGGTTGCTCGAGCCGAAGTTGCTGTGCGACAGCAGCGCCGCCTTCGGGCGCAGGCCGAAGCGTTTCAGCTCCTCGGCGGCCATCACGGTGATCTCGGCCAGCTGCTCCGCGGTCGGATCGTAGTTGACGTGGGTGTCGACCAGCATCACCTGCCGGTTCGGCAGGATCAGCCCGTTCATGCAGGCGTACGTCTTGGTGCCCTTGCGCAGGCCGATCACCTGGTCGATGTACTGCAGGTGCATCGCGGTGTTGCCCCAGGTGCCGCACAGCATGCCGTCGACCTCGCCCTTGTGCAGCAGCATCGCGCCGATCAGCGTCAGGCGGCGGCGCATCTCGATCTTGGCAAGCTGCGCGGTCACGCCCTTGCGCGCCATCATGCGGTGGTAGGTCTGCCAGTAGTCGCGGTAGCGCTCGTCGTGCTCGGTGTTGACCAGGTCGTAGTCGGTGCCGGCCTTCAGCCGCAGGCCGAACTTCTCGATGCGCTGCGCGATGACCTCCGGCCGGCCGATCAGCGTCGGGCGCGCCAGGTTCTCGTCGACCACCACCTGCACCGCACGCAGCACGCGCTCTTCCTCGCCTTCGGCGAAGGCCACGCGCTTGTGCTTGGCGCACTTGGCGAGCGTGAAGATCGGCTTCATCGTCGTGCCCGAGGCATAGACGAAGCTCTGCAGCTTCTCGCGGTAGGCGTCCATGTCCTTGATCGGGCGCGAGGCGACGCCGGAGTCGACCGCCGCCTGCGCGACGGCCGGCGCGATCTTCATCATCAGCCGCGGGTCGAACGGCTTCGGGATCAGGTACTCCGGCCCGAAGCTCAGCGTCGCGCCGGCATAGGCCGCGGCCACCACCTCGCTCTGCTCGGCCTGGGCCAGCTCGGCGATCGCGTGCACCGCGGCGATCTCCATCTCGATCGTGATCGTGGTCGCGCCGCTGTCGAGCGCGCCGCGGAAGATGTACGGGAAGCACAGGACGTTGTTGACCTGGTTCGGGTAATCGGTGCGGCCGGTCGCGATGATCGCGTCGGAGCGCACTTCCTTCACCTCTTCCGGCAGGATCTCCGGCGTCGGGTTGGCCAGCGCCAGGATGATCGGCTTGGCCGCCATCGTCGCGACCATCTCCTTCTTCAGCACRCCGCCGGCCGACAGGCCGAGGAAGATGTCGGCGCCGTCCATCACCTGGGCCAGCTTGCGGTGCGAGGTCTTCTGGGCGAACTGGATCTTGTCCTCGTCCATCAGCTCGGTGCGGCCTTCGTAGACGACGCCGGCCAGGTCGGTGACCCAGATGTTCTCGCGCGGCACGCCCAGCTTGACCAGCAGCCCCAGGCAGGCGAGCGCCGCGGCGCCGGCACCGGACGTGACGAGCTTGACCTTGTCGATGTCCTTGCCAACCACCTTCAGCGCGTTCAGCACGGCCGCGCCGACCGTGATCGCGGTGCCGTGCTGGTCGTCGTGGAACACCGGGATGTGCATGCGCTCGCGCAGCTTGCGCTCGACGTAGAAGCAGTCGGGGGCCTTGATGTCCTCGAGGTTGATGCCGCCGAAGGTGGGCTCGAGCGCGGCGATGATGTCGACCAGCTTGTCAAGGTCGCGCTCGGCGAGCTCGATGTCGAACACGTCGATGCCGGCGAACTTCTTGAACAGGACGCCCTTGCCCTCCATCACCGGTTTCGAGGCCAGCGGGCCGATGTCGCCGAGGCCGAGCACCGCGGTGCCGTTGGTGACGACGGCGACCAGGTTGCCGCGCGCGGTGTACCGGAACGCATTGGCCGGGTCGGCCACGATCTCTTCGCAGGCGGCGGCGACGCCGGGCGAGTACGCGAGGGCCAGGTCGCGCTGGTTGATCAGCTGCTTGGTGGCGGCGATGGCGATCTTGCCGGGCACCGGGAACTCGTGATACTCCAGCGCCGCACGGCGCAGTTCCGCATGCTTGTTGTCTGATTGGGCCATGGCGTGATCTCGTGGGACCTCGAAAGGGGGAGCCATTGTAGGAGGGCGAGGGAAGCAGAGTGTTGCGCAGACCGCCGCCGGCCCCCATGCGCGAAACTGCGTACCTCGGCGGCCCGCCCATTCGCAATACTGCAAGGTGGTCCCCGCACCCGAGCGATGCTTCCGCCCCTGCCCCCACCGCCTTCCGCTTCCGTTCCCCCGCCGCCGCGGCGCTGGCGGCGCGTGCTGCTGTGGGCGACGCTGGTGGCGCTGCTGCTGATCGCCCAGTCGCTGCTGGTGTGGCTGACGCTCGGCTACGAGAGCAGCCGGGCGCAGGAGCAGGTCGATGCCACCGCCAGCGCGGCGGCCGGCGACATCAAGCAGGCACTCGGCCGCGACCTGCAGAGCCTGCAGGCGCTGCTGTGGAACAACCCGTCGATCGAGCAATGGCGCCAGGACGCGGCGGTGCTGCTGCGCACGCACCGGGAGCTGCTGCGCATCGAGCGGCGCGACCTGCAGCTGGAGATCACCGAATCGATCGATTCGCCGCTGCACGGCTCGGCCTTCACGCAGATCCGCCGCGACGACATCGACCTCGAGACCGAGCTTGCCTGCACCACCGCGCGCCGCCAGGGCAGTCCGTCGTACTCGCGCAGCTACTTCGTGCCGCTGCCCGGCGGGCTGGGGCTGGAGGTGATGGATGTCTGCATCCCGATCCCCGGCAGTGGCCAGCACCTGGGCTACATGGCCGGCACCTTCGCGCTCGGCCGCCTGCTCGAGGAGACGGTGGGCAGCGAGGTGAAGCGGGTGCACGAGCTCTCGTTCGTCGAGGGCGACGGCACGCGCCTGGCGCGCGTCGGGCTGCCGCGCGGCGCCGGCGCCTTCATCGCCGAGCGGCTGGTCGACCTGCCGGGCCTGAGCCTGCAGCTGCGCGTGGACAGCAGCGCCGGCCGGCCGCAGCTGATCCCGAACCTCAGCACCGCGCTGGTGCTGGGGCTGTCGTTCGCGCTCGGCGGCGTGGTGGTGCTGCTGGCGCGCGACGTGCGCAAGCGCGCCGGCGCCGAGGCGGCGCTCGCCGAGGCGCTGAGCTTCCGCAAGGCGATGGAGGATTCGCTGGTCACCGGCTTGCGGGCGCGCGACCCGCACGGGCGCATCACCTACGTGAACCCGGCGTTCTGCGAGATGGTGGGCTTCAGCGCGAGCGAGCTGGTCGGGCAGATGACGCCGCCCTACTGGCCGCCCGAGCTGACCTCGGAGTACACCAAGCGCCAGCAGGTGCGCCTGGCCGGCACGGTGCCGCCGCGCGAGGGCTACGAGACGGTCTTCATGCGCCGCAACGGCGAGCGCTTCGCGGTGATGATCTTCGAGGCACCGCTGGTCGACGGCGCCGGCCGCCACGCCGGCTGGATGAGCGCGGCGCTCGACGTGAGCGCGCAACGCAAGATCGAGGAGGTCTCGCGCCAGCAGCAGGAGCGGCTGCAGGCGACGGCGCGGCTGGCCACCGTCGGCGAGATGGCCTCGCTGCTGAGCCACGAGCTGAACCAGCCGCTGGCCGCGATCGCGAGCTATGCGGCCGGCTCGCTGAACCTGATGAACGACGCCGACGGCGACTGCGCCGAGACGGTGCCGCTGCTGCGCCAGGCCTCGCAGCGCATCGCCGAGCAGGCCGAGCGGGCCGGCCGCGTGATCAAGAGCGTGCACGACTTCGTGCGCCGGCGCGAGCAGGCGCGCGAGCCGGTGCGCGCCGACCTGCTGATCGACGCGGTGCTGCCGCTGGTGCGGCTGCAGGCGCGCAAGAGCGGCACGCGCATCGAGCTCGACCTGCCGAAGCCGATGCCGCGCGTGGTCTGCGACCGCACGATGCTCGAGCAGGTGCTGCTGAACCTGACGCGCAACGCGATCCAGGCGATGGAATCGCACACCCCGGCGGCCGAGCGCGAGCTGACCATCCACGTGCGCCCGGTCGATGCCCGCTGGGTGGCGTTCGGCATCGTCGACCGCGGCACCGGCGTCGCCGACGACGTGGCCGCGCGGCTGTTCACGCCGTTCTTCACGACTCGCCCCGAGGGCATGGGGCTCGGCTTGAGCCTGTGCCGCACGGTGATCGAGCAGCACGGCGGCCTGCTGGTGTTCGAGAACCGCCTCGACGCGGCGCAGCGCGTGATCGGCGCAGAATTCAGGTTCACGCTGCCCGCCGACAGCAGGAACGCGAACCCATGACCAGCAGTACCCCCCACACCCCCACCGCAACGGGCGCCACGCCCGCCCACCTCGGCCTGCCGATGGTCTACCTGGTCGACGACGAGGATGTCGTGCGCGAGGCGCTCGCCTGGCTGCTGCGCTCGCGGCGGCTGCTGTCCGAGGGCTTCGCGAGCGCCGAGGCCTTCGAGACCATGCTCACGCCGCGCCTGGCCGCGGCCACGGCCGCCGGCTGGCCCACTTCGCCGAGCTGCCTGGTGCTGGACGTGCGGATGCCCGGCACCAGCGGGCTCGCTCTGTTCGAGCGGCTGGCCGAGCGCCACCTGCTGCAGGCGCTGCCGGTGATCTTCCTGACCGGGCACGGCGACGTGCCGACCGCGGTGGCCGCCGTCAAGCGCGGTGCGTTCGATTTCGTCGAGAAGCCGTTCTCGGACAACGCGCTGGTCGACCGCGTCGAGCAGGCGCTGGCGCAGAGCACGCAGGCCATCCTGCGCCGGCGCGACCGCGTCGCGCTCGAGCAGCACCTGGCCGAGCTGACCGAGCGCGAGCGCGAGGTGATGGAGCGCGTGATCGACGGCCGGCCCAACAAGCTGATCGCCGACGAGCTGAACATCAGCGTGCGCACGGTCGAGGTGCACCGCGCGCGGGTGTTCGAGAAGATGGACGTGAAGTCCGCGGTGGAGCTGGCCAACCGGATGCGCGAAACATAATGCCGGCAGGAGGGATTCGACGATGAGCATTCAAGGACTGGTCCGCGCGGTCGCGGCCGTGGCGGTCGTGCTGCTGGTGGTGGCAGGCTTCAGCAGTTGCGGCACGGTGGAATCGGGCAACGTCGGCATCCGCACCACGCTCGGCAAGGTCAGTGCCGAGGAGGTCGAGCCCGGCATCTACCTGGGCCTGCCGGGCATCAGCCGGGTGCAGGAGTTCTCGGCCAAGGAGATCGGCCTCGACCTGAACGACCTGACGCCGAAGGCGCGCGACAACCTGACGCTGCGCGACCTCGACGTGACCGTGTACTACCGCGTCATGCCCGGCTCGATCGCCGACCTGTACGTGAAGTACGCCGGCCAGCACACCCGCGACGAGGGCAGCCGCGTCTACCTGCCGGCCTATGCGCTGCTGCAACGCCTGGCGCGCAACGCGATCTACCAGCAGGCCTCGCACATCGACAGCCTGGTGATGCACACGCAGCGCGAGGAGCTGGCGCTGGCGGTGCGCAAGTCGCTGCAGGCCGAGCTCGACGCGAACGACAAGGGCGTGCTCCAGGTCACGCGCGTCGTGATCCGCTCGCTCACCACCGACCCGGCGATCGAGAAGGCGATCCAGGATTCGGTCGCCGCGCAGAAGCAGCTCGAGACGACGAAGCAGCGCATCGCGATCGCCGAGGCCGAGGCGCAGGTCGAGGTCAAGAAGGCCGAGGGCATCGCACGCGCCAACCAGATCATCAACCAGAGCCTGACGCGCGAGTACCTGCAGCACGAGTCGAACCTCGCGCTGCAGAAGTTCGCCGAGAAGGGCGGCACGACCACGGTCGTGATCCCGGCGAACATGCAGACGGCGCCGCTGATCAACATCGGCAAGTGATGTCCGGACTCGGCGAATTCGACCTGATCGCGCGCTGGTTCACGCGCCCGGCGCGGCGCGCGGCGCTCGGCGTCGGCGACGACTGCGCGCTGCTGAACATCACGCCGGGCATGCAGCTCGCGACCTCCAGCGACATGCTGGTCGAGGGGCGGCATTTCCTGTCGACGGTGGCACCCGAGCGGCTCGGCCACAAGGCGCTGGCCGTCAACCTGAGCGACCTGGCGGCCTGCGGCGCGCAGCCGCTCGCGTTCACGCTGGCGCTGGCGCTGCCGCGCGTCGACCCCTCCTTCCTCGACGGCTTCTCGCGCGGCCTGCTGGCCCTGGCCGATGAACACGGCTGCGAGCTGGTCGGCGGCGACACGACGCAAGGCCCGCTGAACCTGTGCATCACGGTGTTCGGCGAGGTGCCGCCCGGGCAGGCGCTGCTGCGCTCGGGCGCGCGCGACGGCGACGAGATCTGGGTCAGCGGCACGCTGGGCGACGCGCGGCTCGCGCTCGAGGTGTTCCGCGGCAGCATCGCGCTGGCGGGCGATGCCTTCGAGCACGTGCGCACCGCGATGGAGCGGCCGACGCCGCGCGTCGCGCTCGGCAGCGCGCTGCGCGGCATCGCGACGAGCGCGATCGATGTCTCCGACGGCCTGCTCGGCGACCTGGCCCACATCCTGAAGCGATCGAATGCCGGCGCGACGCTGCAGGTCGATGCATTGCCGCGCAGTGCGGTGCTGGCCGCGCAGCCGCTGGCGCTGCAGCGCAACTGCACGCTGGCCGGCGGCGACGACTACGAGCTGGTCTTCACCGCGCCGCCGTCGCAGGCCGCGGCCGTGCGGGCCGCCGCCCAATCGGCCGGCGTCGCGGTGACGCGCATCGGCCTCATCGGGCCGGCCRCCTCGGGCCTTCGCCTGGTGGACGGCGACGGCGCGGCGGTCGACCAGCGTTTCGCGGCCTTCGACCATTTCAAGCCATGAGCGCCGAGCCGACACCGCCCCCTCTGCCATCGGTACCACCGCTGCCGCCGCTGCGCCCTGCCCCGCAGCGCGCGACGCTCGGCTTCATGTTCCGCCACCCGGCGCACGTCATCGCGCTCGGCTTCGGCAGCGGGCTGTCGCCGGTCGCGCCCGGCACGGTCGGCACGTTGTGGGCCTGGCTCGCCTTCGTCATCATGCAGCCGCACCTCGGCGACCTGCAGTGGCTGCTGGTGCTGGTTGTCGGCACGCTGGTCGGCTGGTGGGCCTGCACGGTGACCGCGCGCAACCTGGGCGTCGCCGACCCGGGCAGCATCGTCTGGGACGAGGTGCTCGCGTTCTGGGCCGTGCTGTGGCTCGTGATGCCGGCGGGGCTGCTGGCCCAGGCGGTGGCCTTCGGCCTGTTCCGCTTCTTCGATGCGGTGAAGCCCGGCCCGGTGGCCTGGGCCGATGCCCGCTTCAAGCTGCGCCGCGGCCAGGCGATCGGCTGGGCGCAGGGTTTCGGCATCCTGTTCGACGACTTCGTGGCCGCGCTGTGCGCGCTGCTGGTGATCGCGCTGTGGAGGTTCCTGTGAACGAGTTCGAACCGGCGGTGCTGGCGCTGGCGCGCGTGCTGCGGCAACGCGGCGGCTCGATCGCTGCAGCCGAATCCTGCACCGGCGGCCTGATCGCGGCGGCCTGCACCTCGGTGGCCGGTTCGAGCGACTGGTTCGAACGCGGCTTCGTGACCTACAGCAACGAAGCCAAGACGCAGATGCTGGGCGTGCCGGCGGCGTTGATCGCACAGCACGGCGCGGTCAGCGAGGAGGTCGCGCGGGCGATGGCCGAGGGCGCGCTGGTGCACTCGCCGGCGCGTTTCGCGGTCGCGGTGACCGGCATCGCCGGCCCGGGCGGCGCGGTGCCGGGCAAGCCGGTCGGCACGGTGTGGCTGGCCTGGGCGCTGCGCGACGGCGCGACGCAGGCCGAGCGCCTGCTGTTCGCCGGCGACCGCGGCGCGGTGCGCGGGCAGACGGTGTCGCAGGCGCTGATGCGCCTGCTGCAGGCCGCGTCGTGAGCATCCTGCTGGCGGCGGATTTCGATGCGGCGGAATGGGCTGCCTGGCTGCCGGCGTTGCAGGCGGCACTGTCCGGCGAGACGCTGACCGTCATGACCGATCGTCATGCCCGCGACGACATCGACATCGCGATCGTCGCGAACCCGCCGGCCGGTGCATTGCAAGGCCTGCCGCAACTGAAGCTGGTGCAGTCGCTGTGGGCCGGCGTCGACAAGCTGCTGCGCGACCCGACGCTACCGGCCGGCGTGCCGCTCGCCCGCATGGTCGATCCGGCGATGAACGCCGCGATGGCCGAGACCGCGCTGTGGGCCGCCCTCGCGCTGCAACGCGGCTTCTTCGGCTACGCGGCGCAACAGCGCGCCGGCGTGTGGCGCCAGCATGCGCAGCGGCGCGCGGACGAGACACGGGTCGCGGTGCTGGGCCTGGGGCAGATGGGGCAGGCGGTGGCCGCCCGGCTTGCGCAGCAGGGCTTTGCGGTCAGCGGCTGGAGCACGAAGCATGGGCCGGCCGATGCGGTGCTGGCCGACGCCGACATCGTGATCAGCCTGCTGCCGCTGACGCCGGCGACGGCTGGCTTCTTCGACCGCGCGCGGTTCGCGCAGATGCGCCGCGGCGCGAGCTTCGTGAACCTGGCGCGCGGGGCGCAGGTGGTCGAGGCCGACCTGCTGGCGGCGCTCGATGGCGGGCAGTTGGCCCATGCCGTGCTCGATGTTTTCGCGACCGAACCGCTGCCGGCGGCGCATCCGTTCTGGCAGCACCCGAAGGTGACGGTGTTGCCGCATGTGGCGGCCCAGACCGATCCGCGCAGCGCGGCGCAGGTGGTGGCGGCGAACATCCGCGCGCTGCGCGCGGGTCAGCCGCTGCAGCACCTGGTCGATCGGCAACGCGGCTACTGACCTCGTAGCCCGGATGCCAATCCGGGGTTTGTCCGACACCTCCCGGATTGGCATCCGGGCTACGCATTCAGGCGCGCAGCACCAGCGACACCTTCGAAGCCGGCCCGCCGCGCACCGTGCCGGGTGCCGGTGCCGCCTGCTGCGTGACCTGCTGCATCACCATCAGCACCAGCCGGCGCAGACCCTGCCACGGTTCGAACGGCCAATCGGGGTGCTTGAGCCCCTTGACCAGGCCATCGCAGACCTGCGCCGCCTCGACCAGCTGCGACAGGCCGTCGTCGCCCAGCAGCGGCGCGGCGCGCTCGAACAGCCGCTCCTTCGCACCCCAGACGCGCGCATCGCGCAGCGCAAGCGCCAGCGGCTTGCCGGCGTTCAGCGCGTCCTTCACGCGGCGCAGCGCGAGGATGTCGTTGGCCAGCGTCCAGTGCACCAGCACCGCGGCCTCGCCCTCGGCCTCCAGCCCGTCGAGCATGCGCAGCGCGCGCCCGACCTGCCCGGCCAGCACCGCCTCGCCGAGCTTGAACACGTCGTAGCGGGCCACGTTCAACACCGCCGACTCGATCTGCTCGAAGCTCAGTTCGCCCTGCGGGTACAGCAGCCCGAGCTTCTGCACCTCCTGGTGCGCCGCCATCAGGTTGCCCTCGACCCGGTCGGCGAAGAACGCCAGCGTCTGCTGCCCGGCCTCGCCGTCCTGCACCTTCTGGCCCTGGCCCGCGAGCCGCTGCGCGATCCAGGCCGGCAGCGCGCGCCGCTCGATCGGGTCGACGCGCAGCGTGACACCGGCCGCATCGAGCGCGACGAACCAGGCGCTGGCCTGCTGCGTGCGGTCGAGCTTGGGGCACTGCACCAGCGTGACCACGTCGTCCGACAGCGTCTCGCAGTAGCGCTGCAGCGCCTGCGAGCCGTCCTTGCCGGGTTTGCCGGACGGGATGCGGATGTCGATCAGCTGCTTGTCGGCGAACAGGCTCAGCGCCTGCGACGCACCGAGCAGGCTGCTCCAGTCGAAGTGCGCACCGCTGACGGTGTGCACCTGGCGCTCGGTGTGGCCGGCCGCGCGCGCGGCGGCGCGGATCTGGTCGGCGGCCTCCTGCGCGAGCAAGGGTTCGTCGCCGTGGATCGTGTAGATCCGCTTCAGGCCCTGGCGCAGGTGGGTGGGGAGTTGGTCAGCTCGCAGCTGCATCGGCGGGGACAGTGTTCGGTGAAACGGATCAGGGGGAAYGGATCAGAGGGACTGGACCGACGCCAGCCGGCGCAGCACCTGCGAGGCGATGTCGGTTTCCATCGCGCGGTACAGCAGCGTCTCTTCATGCTCCTTCGCGAGCGCGATGCTCTCGTTGTAGGTCATGTCGCGCGTCAACAGGATCTCGCTGGCCGGGATCAGCTCCTTGCCCATCGGCGTGCGCAGCCGGAAGCTGAAGCGCGAGCGCAGCTGCACTTCGAGCACCTGGCCGGCCGTGCCGGACGAGACGACGCCCTTCTCGCGCACGTCGTTCAGCGACTCGAGCACCACCTCGGCCAGCGACGCCGCCTCGACGACGCGGGTCGCGTTGACCGACTGCAGCGCACGGCGCAGGTCGCCGGCCAGCGGCGACTGCGGCTTGAAACCGCTCAGCTGGATGGCCTTGAAGTGCAGCTCCGGCGCGCGGCGCAGCTCGAAGCCGCAGCCGGCCAGCGCCGCGGCGACAGACAGCACGAGCATGCGTCGTTGCATGGGCACGCTCAGACGACGACGTTGACGAGCCGGCCCGGCACCACGATCACCTTCTTCGGCGGCTTGCCTTCCGAGAACTTGACGAAATCCGGGCTCGCGACCGCCGCCGCCTCGATCGCGGCCTTGTCGGCGGTGGCCGCCACCGTGATCGCGCCCCGCGTCTTGCCGTTGACCTGCAGCACCAGCTCGATCTCGTCCTGCTTCAGCGCGGCCTCGTCGACCTGCGGCCACGGTGCGTCGAGCAGGTCGCCCAGGCCCTTGGCGTAGCCGAGGTCGGTCCACAGCGTCCAGGTGATGTGCGGGCAGGCCGGGTACAGCGCACGCAGCAGGATGCCGAAGCTCTCGCGCACGACCGCCGGCGCATTCCCGGTGAAGCCCTCGAGCGCCTTCAGCAGCTTCATCGCACCGGAGGCGACGGTGTTGTACTGCATGCGCTCGTAGTCGTAGCTGATCTGGCGCAGCTGCGTATGCACCTCGCGGCGCAGCGCCTGCGCTTCCTTCGGGACGGCGCCCGAGATCTCGCCGCCGCCGATGAGCACGTCGGCGTACTTCGCGGCGAAGGCCCACACGCGGCGCAGGAAGCGGTTCGCGCCCTCGACGCCCTGGTCGTTCCATTCGAGCGTCTGCTCCGGCGGCGACGCGAACATCACGAACAGCCGCGCGGTGTCGGCGCCGAACTTCTCGATCAGGTCCTGCGGATCGACGCCGTTGTTCTTCGACTTGGAYATCGTCGTCCAGCCTTCGTACACCACCGGCTTGCCGCTCTCCTTGTGCACCGCCGACAGCACGTGGGCATGGTCGTCGCGCTCGATCTCGAGATCGTGCGCCCAGAAGTAGTCCTTGCCGGCACCCTCGTGGGTCAGCGAGAAGGCCTCGTTCAGCACCATGCCCTGCGTCAGCAGCTTCGTGAACGGCTCGTCGACCTTCACCAGGTGCAGGTCGCGCATCACCTTGGTCCAGAAGCGCGCGTACAGCAGGTGCAGGATCGCGTGCTCGATGCCGCCGATGTACTGGTCCATCGGCATCCAGTACTGCGTGCCGGCACCGACCATCGCCTTGTCGTTCGACGCATCGCAATACCGCATGAAGTACCACGAGCTGTCGACGAAGGTGTCCATCGTGTCGGTCTCGCGGCGCGCGGGCTTGCCGCACACCGGGCACGCGACGTTCAGGAAGTCGGCACGCTTGTTCAGCGGGTTGCCGCTGCCGTCGGGCACCACGTCTTCGGGCAGCACGACCGGCAGGTCCTTCTCGGGCACCGGCACCGCGCCGTGCTCATCGCAGTGGATGATCGGGATCGGCGTGCCCCAGTAGCGCTGGCGGCTGACGCCCCAGTCGCGCAGGCGCCAGGTCGTCTTCTTCTCGCCCAGCCCCTTGTGGGCCAGCGCCGCGGCCACCGCATCGACCGCCTTCGCGTGGTCGAGCCCGCTGAAGTTGTCGGAATTGATCGTGATGCCGCGCTGCTTGTCGCCGTACCACTCCTGCCAGTGGTCGTAGCTGAAGTGCTCGCCGTCGATCGTGATGACCTGCAGGATGCCCAGGTCGTATTTCTTCGCGAACGCGAAATCGCGCTCGTCGTGCGCCGGCACGCCCATCACGGCGCCGTCGCCGTAGCTCATCAGCACGTAGTTGCCGACCCACACCGGCACGTCCTCGCCGGTGATCGGGTGCTGCACGACCAGGCCGGTGGGCACGCCCTTCTTCTCTTGCGTCGCGAGCTCGGCCTCGGTCGTGCCGCCGGCCTTGGTCTCTTCGATGAACGCAGCGACGGCCGGGTTCGACGCCGCGGCGTGCGCGGCCAGCGGGTGCTCGGGTGCGACCGCGCAGAAGGTCACGCCCATGATGGTGTCAGCGCGCGTCGTGAAGACGTACAGCCGGCCGCCGCCGATCGGCTGGCCGTCGGCTGCGGCGATGCGGTGCGGGAAGGCGAAGCGCACGCCCTCGCTGCGGCCGATCCAGTTCTCCTGCATCAGCTTGACGCGCTCGGGCCAGCCGGGCAGCTGCTCCTGCACGTAGTCGAGCAGCTCGCCGGCGTACTTCGTGATGTTCAGGTAGTAGCCGGGGATCTCGCGCTTCTCGATCACCGCGCCCGAGCGCCAGCCCTTGCCGTCGATCACCTGCTCGTTGGCCAGCACGGTCTGGTCGATCGGGTCCCAGTTGACGACCTGGGTGCGGCGCTCGGCGATGCCGGCCTTCAGCATCTTCAGGAACAGCCACTGGTTCCAGCGGTAGTAGGCCGGCGAGCAGGTCGCGATCTCGCGGCTCCAGTCGATCGCCAGGCCCATCGCCTGCATCTGCCGCTTCATGTAGGCGATGTTGTCGTAGGTCCACTTCGCCGGCGGCACCTTGTTCTTGATCGCCGCGTTCTCGGCCGGCAGGCCGAAGGCATCCCAGCCCATCGGCATCAGGACGTTCATGCCCTTCATGCGCAGCTGGCGAGTCAGCATGTCGTTGATCGTGTAGTTGCGCACATGGCCCATGTGCAGCTTGCCGCTCGGGTACGGCAGCATCGAGCAGGCGTAGAACTTCTGCTTGCTGGCGTCTTCCGTCACGCGGTAGGCATCGGCAGCGGTCCACGCGGCCTGGGCGTCGCGTTCGATCTCGGTGGGCTTGAAGTCGGGAGTCATCGGTTACGGCGCCGTGGGTGGCTCGGGGGGCGAGGGGCGATTATAGGAACCGGCCTCGTCACCGTGCCGGCCTGTCGTCGATGCGGCCGGTACGTCCGTCTTGGAATCAATCCGGCCGCGCCGCCCACTCAGTCGGAACCAGCCGCCGTCCCAAGCCTCTTCGTCACAGCCTCACAGAACCACCGCCATGAGCCTCAAGATCGGAACCCAGCCTTCGAGCGTCACCCCGCCGGCCCAGGCCACGACGGCAGTTACCGGCAATTCCAGGTCGTCGCCGAAGTTCGAGACGCTCCGGCGGGGCGCCCAGACGGCCACCGGAGGCCTGGTCGACTTCGGCGCCCAGACCGGACTCATGATTCGGCTCGCGACAGCGGCCGAGGGAAAGGGGCCGGGCTGGCAGGCATTGCGGGAGGAAGTGCACTCCAACCTGCCGCGGGACCCCGGGGCGCTGGAGCTCTCCTTCACGAAGGCATTCGAGCAAGCCGAAGCATCCGCCGGCGCGCCGGGCAGCACCGCCTACACCAGCGCGTTGAAGCAGCTCAAGACGGCGTTCACGATGGCGCGCGTCCTGGAGCGGCTGACCTAGGCCCGGTCTGCCTCGGCCTGCTTCAGCCAGTCGAGGAACCAGCGCGCGGCCGGCCCCGGCGGCGCATCCTTGCGGTGCACCGAGCGCATCGCGAACGACGGCGGCGTGAGCGGCAGGCCCTCCACCTCCAGCCTCACCAGGCTGCCCTGGGCCAGGTCGGCCTCGACCTGCGGGCGCGGCATGTGGCCCCAGCCGAAGCCGGCGCGCAGGAACGCATGCTTGGTGCTCAGGTCCGCCAGCCGCCAGGTGATCGGCGAGACGACGCCGTAGTCGCGCCCGTCGGTCATGCGCGAGCGGTCGGTCAGCACCAGCTGCACATGCTGCTCGATCACCGCGCGCGGGATCGGCCCGTCGTGCGACGCCAGCGGGTGCGTCGGCGCCACCACCGTGACGGCCGCCACGTCGAGCAGCGGTTGCGATTCGAGCGTGTCGGGCACGTCGGGGAGGCTGCCGATCACCGCGATGCGGCATTGCCCGTCGAGCACCGGCTGCAGGATCGCACCCATCGCATCCACATGCAGCCGCAACGGCGTGCCGGGGAACTCGTGGCGGAACGCATCGACCGCCTGCGTCAGCCATTCCATCGGGAACAGCGCATCCATCGCGACCGACAGCTCCGCCTCAAGCCCGTCGGCCAGGCTCTTGGCGCGCGCCTTGAAGCCGTCGACGCCGCGCGCGACGATGCGCGCATCGGCCAGCAGCGCGCGGCCTTCGTCGGTCAGCGTCGGCAGCCGGCCGCTGCGGTCGAACAGCGTCACGCCGATCTGGCGCTCCAGCTGCGCGATCGCCTGGCTCACCACCGATTGGGTGCGGTGCAGCTTGCGCGCCGCACCGGAAAAACTACCTCGTTCGACGCAGGCGATGAAGATCTTCAGCTGGTCGAAGGTGACGGGGTCACGCATTGGGTGGCAACGACAGGTAGTACTGGCCGAGCTCGGTCAGCTGACCGTCTTTCCCAAGCAGGCTGCTGAAGTGGATGTCATTCTCCCAGCGGCCGGTGAACCACGCGTAGCGGTAGACATCGGCGCGGGCTTCGAGCATCGCGACCATTTCCGCCATCTGCGTCTTCTGCTTGGCCACGGTGTCGATCGCCGCCTGGCCATCGCCCTCGTGCCAGTTCGCGAACTCGGTGACCCAGAACGTCTTGCCGTATTTCTTCAGGCGGTCGAGCTGCTTGTCCAGGCCGTAGTCGTACCAGTGGAAGGACAGCATGTCGATGCGCGGATCGCGCCCGCCGTTGGCGTTGCGGTAGGCGGTGTAGAAGGCATCCAGCCAGGCGACCGGATCCGTGAAGCCGTTCATCGTGCCCCAGGTGATCTGCGGGCCGACGATCTTCACGCCGGTCTTGGTCGCCAGCGCCTCGAGGCGCGGCCAGGCGGCCGCGGCATCGGCCGGCGACATCGTCGCCTGGCCTCCCAGGTTCGGCTCGTTCAGCACCAGCAGGTACTTGTACTGCGGGTTGGCCTTCAGCAGCGTCTCGATCTCGGCGTCGTTGAAGCTGAAGTTCCACAGCATCGGCACGAAGTCGGTGCCGGCGGGCGGCGTCAGCTTCGGACGGGGCGACCAGTTGTACCACCAGGACACACCCGGCACGAGCGCGTTCAGGTCGGCCGTGGTGGCCACGTCATAGGCGATGCCGCGCTTGAAGCTTTTCGAGGTCGGAGCCGGGGCGGGCGACGGTGCGGGGGCGGGGGCCGGGGCAGGAGCAGGCGGCGTCCCACCCACGGGCGACGGCGACGGCGACGAATCGCTGCTGCCGCCGCAAGCGGCCAGCGCCGCCGTGGCCGCGGACGCGAGCGTCACGCCGAGCAGGCGCCGGCGCAGCCGGCTGTCGAGGTCATGGTGATCGTTCATCGAAGACTTTCGCTTTTTCATCGGTGCAGGCAGGCGGTCGCCCATGGGGAACGCGGATTGCAGTTCGCATGCCACTGCCGCCGAACCCCAAAGTGGAACCGTCTATCACTTGCATCTGACACAAACCGTCGATGCGAGGACCAAACTTTGTCGTGCACCTCATGCCGCGCCGACGCAATGTGCTTCCCTCTTCAGTGGGTGATGTATTTCAGGGAACTTTCGCGACCGAGTCCCGCCACACGAAAGTCGGCTCGAAGATGCGGGTCACGGGCAGCGTGCTGCCGTAGCACTCGTTCAACAGATAGCGCGACGCGTTCGACACCACGTCCTGGATCGGGATGCGCACGCAGGTGAGCCGCGGGTTGCTGTACGAGGCCGGCTCGGAATCGTCATAGCCGACCACCGACACCTGCTCGGGCACGCGCAGCCCCGCGTGCTGCAGGCGCGAGATCGCCGCGATCGCCATCACGTCGTTCGCGCCGAACAAGCCGGTGAACGGCACACCCCGCTCCAGCAACTGCGATGCCGCGCGCCAGCCGCTCTCGGAACTGAAATCGCCCTCGACCTGCGGCACCGCCTCGCGCGCGATGCCCTGCGCGGCGAGCTCCTCGTAGAAGCCGGCCATGCGCGCCTCGTTGTCGGGCGCGGAGTTCGGCCCGGAGATCACCGCGATCTGCCGGTGCCCGCGGCTCAGCAGCGCTTGCGCGGCCAGCCGCCCGCCGACATGGTGGTCGGCCGAGAAGCACTGCGCCTCGAGCGTCGGCACCAGGCGGTTCAGCACCGCGAGGCGCGGCTGCAGGCGGTGCAGTGCAAGCAGGTCCTCGTCGAGCAGCTCATTGCTCTGCAGCATCAGGCCGTCGCATTCGCGCTGGATCAGGAACGCGGTGCCGTCCAGCGCCTGCTGGCGCCGATCGCCGTGCCCGCAGCCGTTGGCGGCCACCATGTGGCGGTCGAACTCGCGCAACTCGGCATCCATGGTCTGCAGGATGCGGCCGAAGAACGGGCCGCTGAAATCGGGCACGAAGACGCCGATCATGCCGAGCGTGCGCGACGACAGCGCCCGCGCGAGGCTCGACGGCCGGAAGCCGAGCTGGCGCACCGCGCCCTGCACCCGCTCCACCGCCGCCGGCGAGGCCGAGCCCCGGCCGGAGATCAYGCGCGATGCGGTGCCCACCCCCACACCCGCCAGCCGCGCCACGTCCTTGATGGTTGCCATTCGTCGCCCAGGAGAGAACCCATACCGAACCGGGAATCATAGGGAGCGGCCGAGACCGGGTTTTCCCCAATGTTGAATGCGCGCAGAGGTGCTGAAATGCGTTCCGCTCTTTGGAACCGGTTCCAATTGGGTTGGCATTGTAGTGCCTGGACGTTCCGTCAAGTCAAGCAGCGAGTCGAGAAAGGTGTGGAGTGAGTACGAATTCGGCGAAGTACAGTGCAGAGCAGTTGGAGATTCCCAAGGATTCGAGGCTCTGGTCGCCCGATTTTCTGTTTGGTACCGCCACGGCGTCTTATCAGATCGAAGGCGCCATTCATGAAGACGGGCGCATCCCGTCGATCTGGGATACCTATTCCAATACCCCCGGCATGGTATTGAACGGGGACACCGGCGAGTTTGCCTGCGACCATTACCACCGCTGGCCGCAGGACCTGGAAATCATCGAGGAACTGGGCGTGCAGGCGTATCGCCTGTCGATCGCCTGGCCGCGCGTGATGGACGCGAAGAACCAGCCGAACCCGAAGGGCCTGGCGTTCTACAAGCGCCTGCTGGAGGCGCTGAAGGCCAAGGGCATCCAGACCTACGTGACGCTGTACCACTGGGACCTGCCGCAGTGGATCGAGGACCGCGGCGGCTGGACCAACCGCGAGGTGGTGTACCACTTCGCCGAGTACGCCGACCTGGTGAGCCGCGAGTTCAAGGGGCTGGTGACGGCCTGGGCCACGCTGAACGAGCCGTGGTGCACGGCCTTCCTGGGCTACGCCGTCGGCCGCCATGCGCCGGGCCGCCAGAACCTGCGCTACGCGACGCAGGCGATGCACCACCTGCTGCTCGCGCACGGCACCGCGGTGGCGATCCTGCGCCGCAACGACCCGGGCGCGAAGATCGGCATCGTCGCCAACGTCGGTGCCGCGGTGGCCGAGACGCCGTCGCCGAAGGACCAGGACGCCGCCTGGCTGTTCGAGGTGCAGCACAACGACTGGATCCTCGACCCGCTGCTCAAGGGCCGCTATCCCGCCGACCTGTGGCGGCTGTGGCCCGGCGCCGAGCCGCTGGTGCTCGAGGGCGACCTGCAGACGATCGCCGCGCCGCTCGATTTCCTCGGCATCAACTATTACTTCCGCACCCAGGTGAAGAGCGACGGGCGGCATGGTTTCATCGAAACCGACATGCCCGGCGTCGAGCGCACGCAAATGGGCTGGGAGGTTTATCCGCAGGGCCTGGCGCGCCTGCTGAAGGGTTTCCATGCGACCTACAGGAACCTGCCGCCGATCTACATCACCGAGAATGGCATGGCCTCGGACGACAAGGTCGTCGACGGCCGCGTCGCCGACCCGTCGCGCATCAGTTTCATCAGCCGCCACCTGCAGGCAGTGGACGACGCGATACGCAGCGGCGTGGATATCCGCGGGTATTTCATCTGGTCGCTGCTCGACAATTTCGAATGGGCGTATGGGTACGAGCGCCGCTTCGGCATCGTCCACGTCGACTACGGCACCCAGGCGCGCACCTGGAAGGACAGCGGGCGCGTCGTGCAGGCCTTCATGAAGGCGCGGGCCTCGCAGGCCTGATTCCCGTCAGACAGTTTCACCCCCAATGAGCCGGAGTGCTCGAGTTTCACCACAGGAGACAGACATGGCGTTTCAATTGAAGGCAGTTCTCGCCGGGATGGTCGTGGGCTTCGGCGCACTCGGCGTCGTGACCCCGGCCCAGGCCCAGGTCAAGGCCGAGGTGATCCACTGGTGGACCTCGGGGGGCGAGTCGGCCGCCATCAAGGAGTTCGCGAACGCCTACAAGGCGGCCGGCGGCACCTGGGTCGACAGCGCCGTGGCCGGTGCCGACAACGCGCGCGCCGCGGCCATCAACCGCATCGTCGGCGGCAACCCGCCGACCGCCGCGCAGTTCAACACCTCCAAGCAGTTCCACGACATCGTCGCCGAAGGCAAGCTGGCCGACATGGACGAGGTCGCGGCCAAGGAAGGCTGGGACAAGATCCTGCCGCAGCCGGTGCTGAACACCGTCAAGGTGAAGGGCCACTACTACGCCGTGCCGGTCAACGTGCACATGCCCGCCTGGTTCTGGTACTCGAAGGCCGCCTTCGCGAAGGCCGGCATCAAGGACGAGCCGAAGACCATCGACGAGTTCTTCGCTGCCCTCGACAAGCTGAAGGCCGCCGGCCTGGTGCCGCTGGCGCTGGGTGGCCAG
This sequence comes from Rhizobacter sp. P3_B12, assembly GCF_056402895.1. Taxonomy (NCBI): domain Bacteria; kingdom Pseudomonadati; phylum Pseudomonadota; class Betaproteobacteria; order Burkholderiales; family Sphaerotilaceae; genus Rhizobacter; species Rhizobacter sp. P3_B12. The sequence goes on from NZ_JBFUGN010000005.1 coordinate 25,558, forward strand.
TCGTGGCAGGAGCGCATCACCTTCAACGCGGTGCTGGCACACGTCGGCGGCCCGGAGATGTTCCTGAAGTTCTACCGCGACAAGGATGCCGCGCTGGTCACGAGCGAGCCGTTCAAGAAGGTGCTCGCGACCTTCAAGCGCCTGCACAACTATGTCGACGCCGGCTCGCCGGGCCGCAACTGGAACGACGCGACCGCGATGGTGATCTCCGGCAAGGCCGGCGTGCAGATCATGGGCGACTGGGCCAAGGGCGAGTTCCAGGCCGCGAACCAGACGGCCGGCAAGGAATTCGGCTGCTTCCCGGGCTTCGGTCCGAAGTCGCCGTACATCGTCGCGGGTGACGTGTTCGTGTTCCCGAAGACGACGAATGCCGAGGCGATCAAGGCGCAGAAGCTGCTCGCGACGACGATGACCTCGCCGGCCGCGCAGGTCGCCTTCAACAACAAGAAGGGCTCGATCCCGATCCGCACCGACGTCGACACCTCGAAGATGGACATCTGCGCGCAAGCCGGCGTGGCCATCATGAAGGACGCCTCGCGCCAGCTGCCGGATTCGGAAATGCTCGCGACGCCCGACACCATCGGCGCGGTGCAGGACGTGCTGACCAAGCTGTGGAACACCAACCAGTCGGTGGATGACGCCGCGAAGGCGCTGGCCGTTGCGCTGAAGACCTGACCCTCCGGGTCGGGCGGCCTGGATGTAATTCCCACGGTGGGCTGCGGCCCACCCTTTTTTTGTCTACCCTTGCCGCCTTGGCAAGGCTTCGAGGATTCCACGATGGACGTCGGGCGCAGCCGACTGCGGCAACACTGGTCGGTCTACGCGGCACTGCTGCCGATGGCCGCCACGGTGCTGTTCGCCTACATCGGCACGGTGCTGTGGTCGGTGCGGATCTCGCTGTCGAACTCGCGCACCTTCCCGAGCGACAGCTTCGTGGGCCTCGCGCAGTACGAGCGGCTGTTCACCAGCGAGCGCTGGATGGTCTCGGTGCACAACGTGCTGATCTTCGGCGTGCTGTTCATCCTGGCGTGCCTGGTGATCGGCTTCCTGCTGGCGGTCTTCATCGACCAGAAGGTGGCCGGCGAGAGCGTGCTGCGCACCGTCTTCCTCTACCCGTATGCGATGAGCTTCGTCGCGACCGGGCTGGTGTGGCAGTGGATCCTGAACCCCGAGCTCGGCCTGCAGGCCACGGTGCGCGGCTGGGGCTTCGAGAGCTTCAGCTTCGACTGGATCGTCAGCCAGGACAAGGTGATCTACACGATCGTGATCGCCGCCGTGTGGCAGGCCTCGGGGCTGGTGATGGCGCTGATGCTGGCCGGGCTGCGCGGCATCGACGAGGAGATGTGGAAGGCCGCGCGCATCGACGGCATCCCGCGCTGGCGCGTCTACGCGAGCATCGTGCTGCCGCAGCTCGGGCCGTCGTTCGCAACCGCGCTGGTGCTGCTGTCGGTGGGCGTCGTGAAGGTCTATGACGCGGTGATCGCGATGACGCAGGGCGGCCCCGGCATCGCGAGCGAGGTGCCGGCGAAGTTCATCATGGATTACCTGTTCGGGCGCGCCAACATCGGCCTCGCGTCGGCCGCCAGCACGGTGATGCTGCTGACGGTGCTGGCCGTGATCACGCCGTGGCTGTATGCGCGCAGCCGCGCCAACCGCAACGCCCGGGAAGCCTGAGGTTTCACTGATGTCGACGCCCTCCTCCGCCCTCCCCTCCTCCACCCAACCCACCGCCGCGCCCGTGCGCTCGAAGCGCCCGCCGCGCGTCACGCCGGCGCGCGTCGGCGTCTACGCCTTCCTGCTGACCGGTGCCGCGTTCTTCCTGCTGCCGCTGTACGTGATGCTGGTCACCTCGGTGAAGCCGATGGCCGAGATCCGGCTGGGCAACCTGTTCGCGCTGCCCGGCGACTGGACCATCGAGCCCTGGATTGCGGCCTGGTCGCAGGCCTGCACCGGGCTCGACTGCAGCGGCATCCAGGTCGGCTTCTGGAACTCGGTGAAGATCGTGCTGCCGAGCACGGTGATCTCGATCTTCTTCGGCGCGCTCAACGGCTATGCGCTGTCGTTCTGGCGCGCGCGCGGCGCGAACCTGCTGTTCGGCGTGCTGATGATCGGCGCCTTCGTGCCCTACCAGGTGGTGATGTTCCCGCTGGTGCGCGCGTTCGCGGCGGCCGGCATCTTCAGCAGCCTGGCCGGCATCGTGCTGATCCACACCATCTTCGGCATGCCGGTGATGACGCTGCTGTTCCGCAACTACTACGCGTCGGTGCCGGGCGAGCTGTTCAAGGCGGCGCGCATCGACGGCGGCGGCTTCTTCCGGATCTTCTTCCAGCTGATGCTGCCGATGGCCACGCCCATCATCATCGTCGCGGTGATCATGCAGGTGACGGCGATCTGGAACGACTTCATCCTCGGGCTGGTGTTCGCCGGGCGCGACAACCTGCCGATGACGGTGCAGCTGAACAACGTGATCAACACGACGACCGGCGAGCGCCTGTACAACGTGAACATGGCGGCCACCGTGCTCACCTCGCTGGTTCCGCTGGCCATCTATCTGATTTCAGGCCGCTGGTTCGTGCGCGGCATTGCGGCTGGTGCCGTGAAGGGTTGAATCCGTGTCTGCCATTCCTGTGAATTCATCCGTCGACCTGCCGTCATCCACCGCGGCCCCGGTGTCGCATGTGGCGTCGGCGAACGTCGACATCCGCCAGCTCGAGGTCCGCCTGGGCGGCGTGCCGATCATCGCCGCGATGGACCTGCACGTGCAGGCCGGCGAGTTCCTGGTGCTGCTCGGGCCGTCGGGCTGCGGCAAGTCGACGCTGCTGCATTCGATCGCGGGCTTGCTGGACGTGCATGCCGGCAGCATCGAGATCGGCGGGCGCGACGTGACCTGGGCCGACCCGAAGGACCGCTCGATCGGCATGGTGTTCCAGTCGTACGCGCTGTACCCGACGATGTCGGTGGAGCGGAACATGTCGTTCGGGCTGCGCGTGAACGGCACGCCGAAGGCCGAGATCGAGAAGCGCGTGGCGCGCGCGGCCGAGATCCTGCACCTGCAGGAACTGCTGAAGCGCAAGCCGTCGCAGCTGTCGGGCGGGCAGCGCCAGCGGGTCGCGATCGGCCGTGCGCTGGTGCGCGACGTCGGCGTGTTCCTGTTCGACGAGCCGCTGTCGAACCTCGACGCGAAGCTGCGCGCCGAGCTGCGCCGCGAGCTGAAGCAGCTGCACAAGAACATCGGCACGACGATGGTCTACGTGACGCACGACCAGGTCGAGGCGATGACGCTCGCGACGCGCATCGCGGTGATGAACAAGGGCCGCATCCAGCAGATCGGCGCGCCGGGCGAGATCTACAACCGGCCGGCCAACGTGTTCGTGGCCGGCTTCCTCGGCTCGCCGAGCATGAATTTCGCCGAGGGCACGCTGCAGGTGGCGGGCGGCGCGGTGACGTTCCAGCGCGCCGGGCTCTCGGTCGACGTGACGCGCTATTCGTTCGCGCAGGCACCGCGCGACGGGCAGGCGGTGCTGCTGGGCATCCGCCCGGAAGACATCGCGCTGCACCTGGACGGCGCGGCCGCGGGCGACGGCAGCGGCACGGTGGCGCTGGTGGAGCCGATGGGTGCGCAGACCATCGTGTGGATGGACGTGCAGGGCCAGCAGATCAGCGCGATGCTGAGCGGGCATGCGGAGCCGGTGGTGGGCCAGCAGGCGCCGTTCCGGATCGCGGCGGAGAAGGTGTCGATGTTTGACCCGGGGTCGCAGGAGCGGCTCTGAGGGATGGCGCGGGCGGCCGATATTTCCGAGTTCTTCGATATTTACCGTGCAGTAAATATGGCGCCTGCGAGAAATATGGTGAGCGACCTGCGGCCGAGTAGAGCGCAATTCTGTAGAAATTGAGGAGCCGGCGCGAGCGACGTTTTACTACGCCCAATCCGACCCCATTGGCCTGGCGGGAGGAAGCATTTCGACCTACACCTACGTGGACGGGAACCCCCTGCAGGGAATCGATCCGATGGGCCTGGCGAACAATGGCTGGCAACCCTCGCCCAACCTCGGGTCACTGAGGGTGCCACGTGGACCCGACCCGGTTCGCGAGGTCCTGGGTTCAGGCAGAGACTTCGCACGGAACCATGGCGACATGCGTGCGGCCAACACCATCAATGCCGACAAGTACTTCCATTGCAAAGCCGACTGCCAGGCCGCGAGACGCGGCTCGACCGGCGAAGCCATGGCATGCATGATCTCCGATGGTCGAGAGTGGTTTGATCAGAATCTGAAGGGCGATCCCCCGCAAGCTTCGCAAGCCGATCAGGCGGCCAACGCCTACGGCAGAGCCTGGGGGTCAAACACCCAGACTTCTTGCGAAATGGCGTGCAGCCAGTATCGGCCTGTTGGTTTGCCAAGTGTTGACGTGTGACGACCCCGATTTGTCATCGGAAGTCATTGGTCGCGACGAGATGGACGCACTTGCCGTGGCGCTGGAGTTCCTCGAGCTCTATCTGATCAAGATCGTCGAGGAAACACAGGGGCAGCTGACCGAACTGGACGGCACGCCCATCGACCCGAGAGGCTCGGACATTCTTCTTCAAGCGAGAAAGTTCGTCTCGAACAAGCGGCAGGCAGGGTCAAGCTCCGCGGGGAAGACTCAGCGCTCCACCACCCCGCCATTCACGAACACCTTCAACTCCCCCGGCGCGAACGCCCGCCACGCCTCGTCCGCCGTCAGCGGCTCGGTCACCACCACCGCCACCCGATCGGCCGTCGTCGTCAGCTCGGCGAAGTCGACGCTCATGTCCTCGTCCTGCAACCGCGCCTTGCGGAACGGATGCTCCCGCACCAGCCAGCTCAGCTTCGTCGAGCAGTGCGCCCACAGCGCCTGCCCGTTGCTCAGCATGAAGTTGAAGCTGCCGTGCGCGGCGACGCGCGGCACCAGCTCGGCCAGCGTGGCCGTCAGCTCGCCGACCGGCGGCAGGTCCGCATGCGCCTTCGCGAGTTCCTGCATCAGCCAGCAGAACGCGCGCTCGCTGTCGGTGCTGCCCACCGGGCGGAACGCCGCATGCAGCCGCGGCTGGTAGTCCTTCAGGTCGCCGTTGTGCGCGAACACCCAGTAGCGGCCCCACAGCTCGCGCACGAACGGGTGCGTGTTCTCCAGCGCGACCACGCCCTGCGTCGCCTTGCGGATGTGCGCGATGACGTTGTGGCTGCGGATCGGATAGTGCCGGACCATCTCGGCCACCGGCGACAGCCGCGCGCTCTGCGCGTCGACGAACAGCCGCGTGCCCGCACCTTCGAAGAACGCGATGCCGAAGCCGTCCTTGTGTTCCTCGGCACGGGTCGAGAACCCGGTGAAGCTGAACATCAGGTCGGTCGGGGTGTTGGCATTCATCCCCAGCAGCTGGCACATCGTTCCACCCTCTATTCCAGGAACAGGCGCTTGACGCCCTTCAGGCTCAGCAGGGTACCCGGATTGCTGGTCTCGTTCAGCACGCCGCTCATCCGCTCGCGCAGCCGCGCGCTGCGCTGCGCGCGCCAGATCACCAGGTCGGCCAGCCATGGGTGGGCGTTGATGCCGTTCGCCCGCTCGTACAGCGTGAAGCGCGGCTGCAGCGCACGCAACGCCGCTTCGTAGCGGCCGCGCACCGCATCGTCGTCGGCGTGCCGGCCGGCCAGCACGGCCTCGGCCGCCAGCAGACCGGTTTCCATCGCCTTGCCGATGCCCTCGCCGGTGAACGAGTAGGTGCTGCCGGCCGCCTCGCCGGTCACCAGCAGGCCAGGGCGCGAGAACGCCGCGCCCTGCAGCGTGCAGCGCAGCGGCGCGCCCTTCAGCGGGCCCTGCAGTTCGCCGCCGGCCAGCAGCGCGCGGGCCGGCTCGTAGAACTCGCAGAAGCTCGCGAACATCTGCCGCAGGTYCACGTCGAGCTTGCTGTGGCGGCCGTCGGTGCCGCTGCGGTGGCTGTTCGCCACGCCGACGCCGACGTTGAACACGCCGTCGCGGCACGGAAAGATCCAGCCGTAGCCGGGGCGCAGCCGGCGGTCCCACACCACGTCGAGCGCGCGCAGCCGGTCGGCCATCGCCGGGTTGCGGATGTAGGTGCGCATCGCGATGCCGCTGGGCGTCTGGCGCTCGCACACGCCGGCGGCGATCAGCGCCTGCGGCACCGCACCGGTGGCCAGCAGCACCCAGCGGGCGTGGATCTCGTGCTTCGCGCCGCCATGGCTCAGCATCGCCCCGCTCACGCGGCCCTGCGCATCGTTCAGCACGCCTTCGAAATGCGCCGGGGCGAACATCCTCGCGCCGGCCTGCGCCGCGGCGCGGCACAGGATCTGGTCG
>NZ_JBFUGN010000006.1:0-30540 GCF_056402895.1 Rhizobacter sp. P3_B12
GTCTTGTAGAAGCGCTCCAGCCCGCCGACCGCGACGCCGTCGATGCGCAGGATCAGGTCACCGGGCTGCAACCCGGCAGCCTCGGCCGGGCTGCCGCGGTTCACCTTGACGACGCGCACCTGCCCGCCGGATTCGACGCAGTTCACGCCGAGCCAGGGCCGGTGGCTCATCGCGGTGCTGCCGCTCTCGCGCATCTCCTTCAGGATCGGCTTCAACAGGTCGACCGGCACGAACATGTTGCCGGGCAGCCGCGGCGCGTCGGCGCCGGCGGCGTCGGCGACGATCAGCGAGCCGATGCCCAGCAGCTCGCCGTTGGCGTTGAAGAGCGCGGCGCCGCTGTGGTCGGCGCGTGGCGGCGAGGTGAACAGCGCGCCGTCGATGTGGTACTCCCAGTAGCCGGAGAACGCACGCCGCGACACGACGCGCGCGAGGCTCAGCTCGCCCTGGCCGTCGGGCGAGCTGCCGCTGACGATCATCACCGGCTCGTCGGCCGCGAGCTGGCTCGTGTCGCCGAGCGGCGCGGGCGGCAGGCGCAGCGGTGCGAGCGGTTGCAGCAAGCCGAAGCCGGAGGCCTGGTCGTAGGCGACGACGCGGGCCGGCACGATGCGCGCGGAGTCGAGCTGCAGGTCGACTTGGTCGGCCTCGAGGATCAGGTAGCCGATGGTGAGCACGAGGCCATCGGTGCCGATGACGACACCAGAGCCGAGGCGCAGCCTGCCGAGGGTGTCGGCCGAGGTGGCGTGGCCGAGCGCCTGGACCTGCACGCCGACCACCGCGGCGGCGGCGCGGGCGAGCAGCTCGCCTTGCTCCTTCAGCGTGGCATCGTCATCGGCGGGTGCTGCCGCGAGCGCGGCGCTGCACGCGGCCCATGCCCCGAGCAGCCAGCCGGCTGCCCACCTGCGCGCGATGCGGCGCGTTGCCTGAAGCCGATCGTTCATGGGCGCCTCCGAACGAGAAACTCGTGCGGTGAGCATGAGCGCTTCGGCCCGCCCCTGGGTGAGGCGGGGGCTTTCCGCGGCGTGAAATCAGCGCCGGCCGAACGGCGGCTGACCGCGCCAGTAGCGGATCATCAGCCAGCCGCCGAAGATGCCGCCGAGGTGGGCGAAGTGGGCGATGCCGGGCAGCCAGCCATTGAGCCCGAACAACAGGGACAGTGCACCGTAGACCAGCACGAAGGTCTTGGCCTTCATCGGGATCGGCGGGATCAGCGGCACGATGATGCGGTTCGGGAACATCATCGCGAAGCCGAACAGCAGGCCGAAGATGCCACCGGAAGCGCCGACGGTCGGATAGGTTGCGCCGGCGACGGCTGCCACGATGAGCTGGAAGCCGGCCGCCGCGACGACGCTGGCCATGTAGAACTGCAGGAAGCGCTTCGGCCCCCACAGCCGCTCGAGTTCGGAGCCGAACATCCACAGGCCCAGCATGTTGAACAGCAGGTGGTTGAAGCCGCCGTGCAGGAAGCCGTAGGTCACGATCTGCCAGGGCAGGAAGCCGGCGCCGATCGGCCACAGCGGCAGGAAGCGGTCGACGAGGTAGCCGGCGATGTACTGCAGGCAGAACATGCCGACGTTGATGAGGATCAGGGCCTGGGTGACGGGAGGCAACGAAGGCATGCAAGGTCCGCAGCAAGGGAAGGGGCGCCAAGCGTACCCGGTTTGGGGATATCCCAGAAAGGCTGTGGCAAACTCTCACCCCCTGCACCGGCCTCGGTGGCGAAATTGGTAGACGCGCGGGACTCAAAATCCCGTTCCGCAAGGAGTGTCGGTTCGATTCCGACCCGAGGCACCAGAACCCCTTTCTGGTCTGCGCCACAGTGCGCCAAAACCAAGCAGAGATCGAAGATGGTCGCGTGGGCAAGGTGCCTCGCAGGACCCTCCGACCTCAGATCGAGGGCGGCAACCGGCCCCTCATCAAGGAGTTGGTGCAGCTCCTCGGGCTGGCGCGGTCCAGCCGCCCACGCTGGATGGATGACAATCGCCGCGAGGCAGGTTCACCAAAGGGGGCCTTGTTGTGGGAGAGCCGATTCGTTGCTACCGGTTCGACCGCTTCGAACTGCAGCCTCGCGAGAGACGCCTCGTCGAGGCCGGGTCGGTGTTGCCATTGCGCCCTCTGGCATTTGACGTGCTGGCAGTGCTCGTCGATCGGGCCGGGCACCTGGTGACCAAGGACGAGTTGCTGCAGCGTGTGTGGGGCAAGGTGGTGGTCGAGGAAAATGCCTTGCAGGCGCAGGTCTCGGCGCTGCGCAAGTTCCTGGGGCCGCAGGCGATCGCGACGGTCAGCGGACAGGGCTACCGCTTCGCCCTCGCCGTGACGCCGATCGAAGAAGCAGCGCAAGCGCCGGCAGCGGCCAGGCACAACCTGCCGCAAGCGCTGACAAGATTCATCGGACGCGAGAGAGAGATCGCCGAAGTCCGACGCTTGCTCGGGTCCACCCGACTGTTGACGCTCACCGGTGCCGGCGGTTGTGGCAAGACCCGGTTGGCACTGCAGGTGGCGCATGCGGTGCACGAGGGCTATCCCGACGGCACCTGGCTGATCGAGCTGGCGCCGCTGACCGACCGGACGCTGATCGGCCAGGTGCTGGCCAAGGCACTGGCTGTCGAAGCGCAGCCGGGGCAGGACGTGGTCGACGCCGTGAGCGACTGGCTGGGTTCGCGGCGGGCGCTGCTGGTGCTGGACAACGCCGAGCACCTGGTCGATGCCAGTGCCCGACTGGCCGACCGGTTGTTGCGGCGCTGCATGGGGTTGACGGTGCTGGCGACCAGCCGCGAGCGGCTGGGTGTCGACGGTGAACTCAGCTACCGCGTGCCGCCCATGACGACCGCGGAAGGCACGATCAACGAGGACCTGCTGGGCTGCGAGGCCGTGCGGCTGTTCATCGATCGCGCGCGGCTGCGGAGTCCCGGGTTCCAGGTCGCGGACGGCGAGGCGGCTGTGGCGGCGTCGATCTGCCGACGGCTGGATGGCATCCCGTTGGCCATCGAGCTGGCGGCGGCGCGGGTCGACATGATGTCGCTGGAGGCTTTGCAAGCCCGGCTCGATGACCGTTTCCGGGTGCTGACCGGGGGCTCGCGCACGACGCTGCCGCGCCACCGCACCCTGCGTTCGTTGATCGACTGGAGCCACGAGCTGCTGGGCGACGCGGAGCGGACCGTCCTGCGGCGTGCGTCGGTCTTCGCCGGCGGCTGGTCCCTGGAAGTGGCCGAGAGGGTCTGCATCGGCAATGGTGTTGGACCGGAGGCCGTGTTGGATCTGCTGACCTCGCTGGTCGACAAGAACCTCGTTGTGGCCGAGGCRCAGGGCCGGGAACCGCGTTTCGGCATGCTGGAGACCGTGCGCCACTATGCGCTGGAGCGCCTGCGCGACAGCGGTRAAGAAGCGTTCGCGCGCGAGCGCCAGCTCGCCTGCCTGGTCGAGATGGCCGCCGCCGTCGACGTGCCCGACTCTGCCGCGGCGCTGCAAGCCGCGTCGCGGCTCGATGCCGAGCACGACAACACGCGCACCGTGCTGGCCTGGTGCGCGAGCGAACCTGCCCGTGCAGTCGGTGGCCTGCACCTGGCAGGCCTGCTCGGCATGTTCTGGCTGGTCCGGGGCCCTCATGGTGAGGAGGTCGCCTGGCTGAAGCGGCTGCTGGACACGGCACCGGCCGGCGTTCGTGCCGACCTGCGCGCCATGGCGCTGAATGCGGCCGCCATCTGCCAGCTGGCGCAAGGCGACCAGGCGGAGGCCAAAACGTCCGCAATGGCGTCGGTATCCCTGTATCGGCAACTGGGGGACCGCCGTGGGCTCGGGCGTGCGCTTGCCACCCTCGGCGAGGCCTACGGGTACCTCGGCGATGCGGTGATGGCCTGCAGGCATAACGAGGAAGCCTTGTCGCTCGCACGCGAGGTGGGCGATCGGCGCGACACCATGGACGCACTGATGAACCTGGCACTCGGTGCATACCAATCGGGCGACCTGGATGCCGCGCAGGCATGGACGGTCGAAGCCCTGGACCTCGGCCACGCCGCCGTCGGACCTTGGCTCGTGGGGGATATGCACATGATCCAGTCTGGCATCCGACGCGAAGTCGGAGATCTCGAAGGTGCTCGAGGCGCGATCCGTGAATCGCTGAAGTGCTACCGCGAGTGCGGACATCGTGCCGGGATCGCGATGTCACTGATCCAGCTCGTCAGGGTGTCGCTGGACGCAGGGGACCTGGCCTCGGCCTGGATCCCATGGCGAGAGGCATCGGACTGGATGCCCGGCGGCAGCAACTATTGGGTTGAGTGGCTGGACACGGCAGCCGGCCTCGTCGCTGCGTCCGGTAGAGCGGCCGACGCGGCGCGACTGTGGGGCTGCGTGCAACGCCAGCGCGAACAACGGTCGCTGCTCTCGCGGCCGCGCTCTTACGTGGCGATGCAAGGCGCGGCGCGTGTTGCGCTGGCTGACGATGCGGCGTTCGATCGCTCCTTGGCCGAGGGCCGCACCTGGACGCTGGACGAGGGGGCGCGAACAGCATGGACGCTCGACGCAGCGCCCCACCCAGGCCGCTGAGGCGCTCCGGCGAAACCTGCCTGTTGGCGCTCATGCCCATGGCGTGCATTCGACGAGCCCGAGGCTTGCCTCCGGTATCAGGAAAACATCAGAAAACTCAAAGGACGTGTGCGCACCGGCCATGAATGATCCCGGAGTCGGGCCGCGTACGACGGCAGGGCGCCAGTCCTGGCACCCAAGCGGGTCGTCGACGAAATCTCGGGAGAATTGACAGTGGGCCACGATGACGGGAGCTGGCCGTGACCAGCGACTCAACCCGGAAAGCACCTCGCCATTTCGCGTTCGAAGCCTTCGTGCTGAGTCCCGATCGCCAGTTGCTGTTGAGGGATGGCGCTCCTGTTCGCATCGGAATCCGCGCATTGGACATCCTGACTGCTCTCGTCGAGCGGCCGGGCGAAGTCGTCAGCAAGCGCGATCTGATGGATCGAGCCTGGCCAGACGCCGTCGTGGAGGAGGAGAACCTCAAGGTCAACATGGTGGCGTTGCGACGGGTGCTGGGCGACGAGGCAGGCGCTGCCAGGTACATCGCGACAGTCACGGGGCGAGGCTATCGATTCATTGCGCCCGTCCAGACCGTAGAGCTGCCGGGATTCGGGCCGCACGCTGCATCGCCGGCAGCAGGCAGCGGGAGGTTGCCCACCGAAACTGCGCGAATCTTCGGAAGGGCGCTGGCCATCGAAGGCATCCGGCGCGGCCTCGATGAGGCTCGGATCGTGTCGATCGTCGGCGCCGGCGGCATCGGGAAGACGACCATCGCGGTCGCGGCGGCTCATGCAGCGGCAACGCAGCGTGCCGATGGCGCCGCATTCGTCGACCTGGCGATGATCAGCGACCCGCAGTTCGTGCCAGCGGCGATTGCTTCGGCGCTCGGCCTCGGCGTGACGAGTGGCGATCCGCTGTCGAGCGTCGTGCATGCCTTGCGGCGGCAACAGAAGATCCTGCTGTTCGACAACTGCGAGCACCTGCTGCCTGCGGTGGCGGCTGCCGTGGCGAGGCTGGCGGGGCACCTCGATGGCGTTCGCATCCTCGCGACGAGCCGTGAGCCCCTTCGGATCCGGGGCGAGCGGGTGCATCGCCTGCGCGGGCTGGAATGCGACCCGAGCGAACACCCCGCAGCGGACGAGGCCCGCAGGTTCCCTGCCRTCGAACTGTTCGCCGCACGCGCTGCCGAGCGCTCGGGCTATCGACTGACGGATGGCGACGCCCCGGCGGTGGCTGAAATCTGCCGGCGGCTCGATGGCAATGCACTGGCGATCGAACTGGCCGCGACCCAGACCGCTGCCTTCTCTCCCGTGCAGATCCTGCTGATGCTCGACGACAGATTCCGGCTTCTCAGGCTCGGCCCACCCGGCGCGCCGCTGAGGCAGCAATCCCTGCTGGCGACCCTCGACTGGAGTTACGGGCTCTTGTCGGAAAACGAGGCCGCCCTGCTGCGCGCCATCGCGGTGTTCGCCGGCACCTTCAGCGCCGACGGAGCGAGCGCCGTGTCCGGCGCAAACCCTGCGGAGGTGATGGATGCGCTGTCGCGGCTGTCCTCGAAGTCGCTGCTGGTGATGGACACCAGAAACGACCTGTTGACCTACCGCCTCCTCGAGACCACGCGCGCCTACTGCCTCGAACGCCTGCGGGTGAGTGCCGAGGACGCCACGGTCCGCGATCGCCATGCAGAACACATGTGCGCGGTGCTCGAGCGGGCCGCCGCGGATTGGGAACGCAGCGAGTTGCACGAATGGGAGGCCTCCTACGGGCACTGCCTCGACGACCTGCGCGCTGCGCTCGCCTGGTCTGGCCGCGATGAGGCGCTGCGATCGCTGCGCATCCGCCTGACCGCCGCAGGCGTCCTCCTCTGGAACCACTTGTCGCTGACCGAGGAATGCCGCCGGCACGTCGGCGAGGCCGTCGCGGAGCTCGACGCAGCCGGGCAATCCGGAACGGCGGTCGAGATGCATCTCCAGATGTCCCTGGCAGGCAACACCCTCTTTGCCCGCGGCCTCACGCCCCAGGTGATGAGCGCGATGCATCGAGCCCTGGACATCGCGGTCCGGATCGGCAACGTCGGCGCCCGGCTCCGATGCCTGAGGACAATCGGTGCGTGCGAGATCATGGGGGGCCGCAACGACGACGGGATCCGCACGCTCGAGAGCTGCGCGTCGATCGCCGCCACCGTCGCCGCCGAGGATTCGTCGGCCGCGCGAGAGCGGGAGAACTATCTCGCCATCGGGGAACTGTTCGTCGGCAATCTGCGCAGCGCGAGGCAGCGTCTCGAGCGGCTCTACAACCCCGACGCACGCGACTTCAACGACTCGCGACTCGTGCGCTTCCTGGTCTACCGGAACGTCGATCTCGGGAGCGTGCTGTCGCACACGCAGTGGTTGACGGGCTTGCCCGAGACGGCTGCGCGCACGGCGGCTGCCACGGTCGATGCCGCGCTCCGGACCAGGTACTGGTTCTCGGTCAGCAACTGCCTGTCGTGGGCGTGTCCGATCTTCTTCCTCTCGGGACATCACGACGCATGCAGCGACTACGTCGAGCTGCTCGAAGAGCAGGTGCTTCGGCATGGCATCGGCGTCCGCCGCCCGGTGGTCGTCTTCTATCGCGCAGCGCTCGCCTGCGGGCAGGCCGTCGTGCCCGCGGAGGGAATCGACGACCTCGCGCGGGGGATCGAGGAGTTCCGCGCCATCAACTACCTGGCGCGAATGCCCTTCTATCTCGGCGTTCTGGCCGACGCCCTCACCAGAAGCGGCCGTCTCGGCGAGGCACAAGCCGCGATGCGGGCCGCGCTCGATTGCGCCGTCACCCAGAACGAGCGTTGGTGCGTTCCGGAGTTGCTGCGCATCCGCTCGTCCATCCTCGCGGCCACCGGCCGGGCGGCGCAGGCCGAGGCGTTGCTCGCCGAGTCGATGGCGATGGCGGTGGAGATCGGCGCTTTGTCATGGCGGCTGCGGGCAGCCAACGATCTGGCCAGGCTGTGGCAGCTGCAGTCGCGGACGGCAGACGCTCGCGCGATGCTGCGACCCATCCATGGCGAGTTCACCGAAGGCTTTGCGACGCGCGACCTCGCGGTCGCGACCGACCTGCTCGCACTGCTCGAAAAGCCCTGAGAAACCGCAAGCCGGCATGAGTGGCACGCACTGCGTTGGGGCGGCCTGCACTTCGGCAGCGCAAAGGCCTAACCGCACTTAACTTGATCGGCAGGGCTGGCCCCGCGATCCTCGTGGCACACCCGCCGCCAGAAGGATCGTCGATGCCGCTGCAGACACAAAGTGATGTGAAGTACGCCAGCAGCGAGCTGCTGGCCGGAACCACGGAGTGGGACACGCTGCGCGCCGAGCACCGGCAGGTGCCGGGCGGCGTCTACAACCCCGTCACGTCCAGTTGCACCGAACTCGTGATCATCCTGTCCGGCCAGGGCACGGTGCGGCGCACCGGCGATGGCCAGCGGCAGGAGCGTGTGGCACTCCCCGGCACGAGCTGGCTGGTGCCGGCGGGTACCCATGAAACGCAGCTGGAACTCGACGCGCCGCTCGAATGCCTGCATCTGTTCATGCCGGCCAGCCTGCTGGAACGAAGTGCCCTGGCCGACTACGGCATCGATCCCGAACGATGCCGTCTCGCCTATGCGGCAGCGGTCGCCGACCCCGTGATGGCGCAACTCGGGGGCTCGCTGCAGGCGTTCATGCGCAGCGGCAACCGGCACGATGACCGCCTCTTCTGCGACGGCATTCGCACCGCGGTTGCGGCACGCCTGATGGGGCACTACACGGTCGACCGCTGGCGCGTGCCGCCACCATCGCCAACGCTCGACCGCCGGCGGTTGAAGCGCGTGCTCGAGTTCATCGAAGCCCACCTGGCCACCGCGCTGTCGCTGGACGGCCTGGCCAGCCAGGCCTGCCTCAGCCCCTTCCATTTCGCCCGCCTGTTCCGCGAGGCGATGGGCGTGCCACCGCATCGCTACGTGAGCGAACGCCGGGTCGAAGCGGCCAAGGCGATGCTGGCTGACGACGGTGCGTCGCTGGCGCAGATTGCGCTGGACACCGGCTTCGCATCGCAGGCCAGTTTCACGCGTGTCTTCGGCAAGGCGACCGGCGTGACGCCGGGCCAGCATCGCGCGCTGTGCCGCCACCAGCGCCTCGAGCTGGATTGAGCTTCATGAGCTCAAGAGCGCAAACGCGGGAAAGGGATGCGCAAGATCTGCGCATACGCACGAGGACCCTTCCACTAGCCTGTGTTTCATGATGAGACTCAAAGACAAAGTGGCCCTTGTGACGGGGGCGGAGGCGGGGATCGGGCTCGCGGTGACCAAGCTCTTCGTCCAGGAAGGAGCAACGGTGTTCGCGAGCGACCATGCGGCCTCGAACAACCGCTCGCCCGATGTCTGCGCCTTGGAACTCGATGTCACCAGCGAGTTGGCATGGCAGAGCGCGGTGGACCGCGTCATCGAGCGAAGCGGGCGGCTCGACGTGCTGGTCAACGCGGCCGCGGCTGCATCGTACGAACAGCTCGACGATCTCTCCACGAGTTCATGGATGTGGTCGATCGCCTTGAATCAGACCGGCGTCTTTCTCGGCATGCGCGAGGCCGTGAGCGTGATGCGGCGGCAGAAGGCGGGCGCCATCGTCAACATCGCGCCGGCGCTGCACCACCCGCCGACGAGAGAGGCGTACGCGTGCCACGCCACCACCGGTGCCGTGCGCAGCATGACCAGGAACGCGGCCCTGGCCTGCATGACGGACAACATCCGCGTCAACGTGGTGCTGTCCGGCTTCGTGCAGGCGCCCATGCTGTGTGGCATTGCGCCGGTCCAGGTCGCCTATGGGTGCCTGTTTCTGTGCTCCGACGAAGCCAGCGGCATCAGCGGCGCCGAGCTGGCCATCGACGGCAGCGGCCCGGTGGCCGCACCCATTTCGTGAGAGCCCCACGGAGCGCAGACGCCATGCAGCAGACTCAACGCCGTTCCCGCGAGCTCGAATCGATCGCGCCGTTCCGGCGTTCGCCCGACGTCCCCGAGCCGCGGGACGCCGACATCGCCGGCACGGTGCCGTCCTGGCTGCAGGGCGACCTGCTGCGCACCTGCCCCGCCGTGTTCGCACAGGGCTCATGGCAGGCGCAACACTGGTTCGATGGCCTCGGCCAGATCTACGCGTTCCGCATCGGTGCTTCGACGGTGCGGTTCCAGTCGCGCCTGCTCGACAGCGAGGCCGCCCGCGAGATCGCAGGCGGCCGTGCGAAGCTCTCGTCGTTCGGCACGCCGACGGAGCGCTCAGCCTGGCAGCGGCTGCTGCAGCCGGTGCAACGCAGCACCGACAACACCAACGTCAACATCGTGCAGATGGGTGACGAGGTCGTTGCCCTCACCGAAGGGGCGCGGCAGTTGAGCATCGACGCGGCGTCGCTGYGCTCGCTGGGCGTCCGGCCGTATGGACCTGACGGACTCGGCGGCAACGTGATGAGCGCCCACCCGCATCGCGACTTCGCGCGCGGGCAGGTGGTCAACCTGGCGACGAGCTTTGGTGCCGGCGGAGGTGTCGTCTCGGTCTACGAKCACGATGACCGCATGCACGTGCGCCGGGTTGTCGGATCGTGGCGCACGGACCGCGTGCCCTACCTGCATTCGTTCGGCCTCACGCCGACGCGCGCGGTGCTGCTGGCGCATCCGTTCGCCGTGCGGCCACGGGACATGCTCTGGTCCAACCGCGGCTACATCGACCACTTCGAGTGGCGCCCGCAGGACGGCACGCGGCTGATCGTGATGGATCGCGGGAGCGGGGCGACGACCGAGCATGAGGCCGACGCGATGTTCGTGTTCCACACCGTCAACGCCTTCGAGCGCGATGGCGAGACGGTGCTCGACGCGCTGGCCTATCCGGACGCGACGATCATGGAAGACCTGCGCGTTGCCCGCATGGCCGAGCGGCTGCCCGACCTCAGGCCGAAGCTGGTGCGCATCACGATGCGGCCAGGCCGGCCCCGTGCCGAGGTGCAGATGCTCGGCGACGCGGCGTTCGAGTTCCCCTGCATCCACTACCGCAGGTCGAGCGGAAGCGACTACCGCTACGCCTGGGGCGCGGCCGACGGCCCACGGTCCGAAGGCGGCTACGCGTCGTCCATCGTGAAAGTGGACGTGCACAGCGGCCAGAGCCGTGCCTTCAGCGACGGCGAGCGCATCTACGGCGAACCTGTCTTCGTTGCCCGTCCGGGCGGGGTCGACGAAGACGACGGCGTGCTGCTCACCGTGGGGTGCAGCCAGCGCACGGCAGGCTCGGCGCTGTCCATCCTGGACGCACGCGACATGATGCTGTTGGCCCGCGCGGAAGTGCCGGCGTCGATACCGCTGGGCTTCCACGGCTCCTTCATTGGCGAACGCGAACAAGGAGGCCGGCCATGAAGCGTCGATCGACTGGCAAGGTGCTCGCGGCCGCGGTGGCGCTGGCAGCAGCCGGCGCCGCGGCCTACCTCTGCCTGTGGCCGGTGCCCGCCGAGCCGGTGGCCTGGCCTGCACCGCGGCCGCCCGGCTACGTGGGACCTCACGCGCCCAACGCACGCCTGGCCGGGTTGCACAGGATCGACATCGGCACCGACTTCGGCCCCGAGCACATCGCCCTCGGGCCCGACGGCAAGCTCTACGCTGCAATGACCAGCGGAACGCTGCTGCGCATGGATGCCGACGGCGGCCGGCGCGAGGTGTTGGCCGACACCGGGGGGAGGGTGCTGGGATTCGACTTCGACGCCCAAGGCCGCATGCTGGCCGCCGATGCGATGAAGGGGCTGCTCGCCATCGGTCGCGATGGCCGGGTGGAACTGCTGGCCGACCGCGTCGGCCCCGACGACCCGATCCGATATGCCAACTCGGTGGTCGTCGCGCCGGACGGCACGGTGTACTTCACCGACGCCTCGTCGCGCTTTGYGCCTTCGCACTGGGGTGGCACCTACGAGGCCAGCGTGCTCGACATCCTCGAGCAGGCCGCCACCGGCCGCGTGCTGGCCCACGACCCGGTGGCACACGGCACGCGTGTGGTGGCCCGGGGTTTCTCGTTCGCCAACGGCATCGCGCTGTCGGCCGACGGGCGCACGCTGTTCGTCGCCGAGACCGGCCGCTACCGGATCTGGAAGCTCGATGCTGCGGCACGCGGCATCGACGTGCAGCGTGCCACGCCCCAGGCCCGCGTGCTGCTGGACAACCTTCCCGGCTACCCCGACAACCTGATGCGCGGCCGCGACGGGCGAATCTGGGTCGGCCTCTTCAAACCGCGCAATCCCGCCGCCGACAGCCTCGCCGAGCGGCCCTTTCTGCGCAAGGTGCTGTTGCGGCTGCCGCGCGCATGGCTGCCGCTCGGCAAACCCTACGGCCACGTCTTCGCGATCGACGGAGACGGCCACGTCGTCGAAGACCTGCAGGACCCCACCGGCGCCTACCCGGAGACGACTGGCGCCACCGAAACCGCGCAGCGCCTGTACATCCACAGCCTGCACGCACCGGCCATCGGCTGGCTCGCGCGCTGACGCCGGTTTCATCACCTGTTCCAACCCGCTGAAGGAGCCTCGTCGTGAAGAACCCCATCCACCTGCTGCGCCTGATGGTGCCGCTCGTCGCGGCACTGCTGGCAGGCGCGCCGGCCTGCGCTCAACAACCCCTGGAGAAAGCCAAAGTGAAAAACGTCGTTCTCGTTCATGGCGCCTGGGCCGATGGCTCGGGCTGGCACCGCGTGCACGATCTGCTGCGGGCCAAGGGCTACGCCGTCAGCATCGTGCAGAACCCGCTCACCTCGCTGGCGGCTGACGTGGCCGCCGTGCAGCGCGTGCTGGCCCGGCAGAACGGGCCGGCCCTGCTGGTGGGCCATTCCTACGGCGGCGTGGTGATCACCGAGGCGGGCAACGCGCCGAACGTGGCGGGGCTCGTCTATGTGGCGGCCTTCGTGCCCGATGCGGGCGAGTCGGTGGCGTCGATGCTCGAAGGCGGCGCCCCGCCCCCGGTGCAGCCCTCGGCCGACGGCTACCTGTTCTTCGACGCCGCCGTCTTCCCGCAGGCCTTCGCGCAGGACCTGCCGCCGGCACAGGCCGCGTTCCTGGCCGCGGCGCAGATCCCCCCGGCGGTGGCCGCCTTCGAGGCCAAGGTGTCGCAGCCCGCGTGGAAGACCCACAGCAGCTGGTACGTGCTGAGCACCGAAGACCGCATCATCCCGCCGCCCGCACAGCGCCAGATGGCGGGTCGAGCGAAGGCGTCGATCAAGGAGGTGCGGGCCAGCCACGCCTCGTACATCTCGCAGCCCGAGGCGGTGGCCGAGGCCATCGACCAGGCGGCGCGGGCATCGGTTCGATGAATCGGGCGCCCCGGCACGCCGCCGGGGCGATGCCCGAGACAGGAGGAAAACGTGAAGAAGCTCGACCTCTCGGAGCGCAAGCGTGGCTTTCGCATTCACTGGATCGTGTTCGTGCCGAGCATGGCCCTGCTTGCCGGCATCAACCTCTGGACCGGCGCACCCTATTGGGTGGCGTACGTGCTGGTGAGCTGGGGCATTGGCGTTCTCGCTCATTGGTGGTTTGTCCTCGGGCCGGGCGCACCGGAGAACCACCATGCTTGAAGAAGCCTACGAACCGCAGTGCAAGTCCGCGAAGATGCATTGCAACGATGCGCGCCAGCTCAGCCGAAAGACGCTGACCCTGCTGACGCTGGCACTCGGAACGTTCTGCATCGGAACATCTGAATTTGCCAGCATGGGAATCATCCAGCTGTTTTCAGCCGAACTGGGTCTCGATATTTCAACCGCGACGCATGCGATCGAAGCCTATGCCTTCGGTGTCGTGCTCGGTGGGCCTGCCGTGACGATCCTGGCGGCGAAGTTGAACCGCAAGAATCTGCTGCTGGCCCTGATGGCGATCTTCGTTCTCGGCAACGTGCTGTCGGCCGTGGCGACCGGGTTGGGAAGCTTTGCGCTCGCACGCTTCGTGAGCGGCATCCCGCAAGGCGCGTACTTCGGCGCAGGCGCCGTGGTCGCCTCCTACATCGTCGGGCCTGGCCAAGGTGGGCGGGCGTTTGCCCTGGTGATGACGGGCCTGACAGTGGCGACCATCGTCGGCTCGCCGCTGGCGGCGCTGCTGGGCCAGACGCTGGGCTGGCGCAATGTCTACGTCGCCGTATCGGCACTGGGTGTGCTGTCGTTCATCGCCCTGTGGATGTGGGTGCCACGCTCGCGCGCGTTGGACGGCGGGCCGGTGTTGCAGGAACTGCGGGCTTTGAACCGCGCGCCCGTCTGGACGATGGCGGCCGTGGCTGCGTTGGGCGTGGCCAGTATCTTTGCCGTGTACACCTTCATCGGGCCATTCGTGACAGACGTTGCCGGGCTGGGCGCGCGATGGATCCCGATCGCATTGGCCCTCTTTGGCGTCGGCATGACAGCAGGCAACGTGGTCGGCGGGTGGCTGGCGGACCGGCATCCCTCGCAAGGTTTGAAGGCCGGTTTCGGCAGCGCTCTGGTCGCGCTGGCGATCCTGGCCGTGGGTGGCGAAAGCGCCTGGGTGCTGATGGCGGGCATGCTTGCCGTGGGCGCCACGATGATGGTGGCGATCCCCACCATTCAGGTTCGGCTCACGCAAGCTGCGCCGGATGCGCCGACGATGATGGGCGCGGTGAACCTGGCGGCCTTGAATGTCGCGAACGCGATCGGTGCATGGGCTGGCGGCCAGGCCATTGCGCAGGGATATGGCCTGCTGTCCGCGGTGTGGGCCGGGTTCGCGCTGACCCTGGCCGGGCTCGTGCTGTTCCTGCTGCTGTCGCGCAAGCCCATCGACGGCAGTCGGTCTCGCGTGCTCTACCCGCTCTAGGACCGATTCCAAGGCAGACCCAAGGTGCATGACGCGGTTGGTTTTTGCTGTCGACATAACGTCCGGTGACTGACCGCTGCATGCAGGCTGGTTGCGATCAGTCAGGTAGAAGTCCTTGAGGTCGACGCCAGGCATAGGCTTTCTCCATCGAGAGGCTTGGATGCCGTCGACTCAGGCGAGCAAGCCGCCATCGACGTTGATGATGGTTCCCGTCAGATGTCGCGCTGCAGGACTCGCCAGGAAGCTCACGGCGGCGGCGATATCCGCCGGTTCGGCGTAGCGACCCAGCGGCGTCAGGCTGCGCTGCCAGTCGGAGCTCTCCCCGTTGGACGGGTTCATGTCCGTGTTGGTGGAACCTGGCTGGACGAGATTGGCGGTGATGTCCTTCGGCCCAAGTTCCTGCGCAAGGCCGCGCGTGAAGGATTGCAGCGCCGACTTGGTCATGTAGTAAATCGTCCCCGGGGTTCCGACGATGCGCTCCGCACCGGCGGAACCGATGGTGATGACGCGACCGCCCGCGCCCAGGTGCGGGATGGCGGCCTGGGTCGTCAGCACCGGGCCGCGCACGTTGACCGCAAGCAGCGCGTCAATATCGCTGACGCTGAAGTCGGCGATGGTGTTGTAGAGCGCGATTCCGGCGTTGTTGACCAGGATGTCCAGGCCCCCCAACGCGGCCACGGCTTCCTCCACCGACCGCTTGATGGCGATCGGATCCGCACTGTCAGCCTGAATCGCCGCGCCACGCTGGCCCAGCTTTTCGATGGAAGACACCACGGCGTTTGCCCTATCGGCCGAGTTCTGAAATGTCAGGGCAACGTCGGCACCGTTCTCGGCCAACGCCATCGCAATGGCGGCTCCGATGCCTCGAGATCCCCCTGTGACCAGGGCGCGTTTTCCAGCAAGGGTTTTCAAGGAATCATCCTTTGTGCAGTGATCGATGCACAAATGGTAGGATTGCGACATCGGCTGGTCAAGCTATTTCTGCAGTGATCGATGCAAAAAAAGATCATCCCTTCAAAATCCGCCACCCGCGTACCTGCCGCTCGTGGCCGACCGCGCGAGTTCGACCGCGAGGCGGCATTGATGAGGGCCATGCGGCTCTTCTGGATCAAGGGCTACGAGGCGACTTCGATTGCCGATCTGACCACGGCTTTGGGTATCGGTTCGACCAGCCTCTATGCCGCGTTCGGCTCGAAGGACGCGCTGTACGCTGAGGCGCTGCGCCTGTACTCCGCGACGTATGAGGACCTGGTTCTGGGGCGCTTCCGCCAGGCGCCTACGGCCCGCGAAGCCGCATTCGCCTACCTGTGGGATTCGGCCGCGGCGATGACAGGCTCCGATTGCGATCTGCCACATGGCTGCCTGGTCACGCTTGGCACTGTCGGAAGCGATGGCCATACCGAACTCGCGGATCTGATGAGGACCACGCGAGGCGGCGCCTTCGATGTGCTCGTGCCGCGCATCGCACAGGCGGTCGCTGAAGGCGAACTGCCGAAGACTCTCGATGTCCACAAGCTCGCGAGGTTCCTGCAAACAGTCCAGAGCGGCATGGCCATCCGGGCACGCGATGGCGCTGCGAGAGAGGAACTGCAGGCGGTTGCCGAGATTGCGATGGGCGGATGGGACGGGATGGTTCGACCATGAACAAGCTCCTGGAACAGAGCAAGGGCAAGCGGAGCTGGTGGCGGTCAGCCCGCAAGGCCGGGCACACCTCGAGGCGCGGCGCACAAACAGTGCTCCACAAGGAGCGCTTGCCGAAAGAGTCGACTCCGTCCCACGCTCTCAGTCGTGGCTGCTCCGAAGTCAGAAGCTAAACTGATCGTGCTTCAGGTACCGCTTACCCAACTGCTGGCGCCACTCGGTACAAGTGGTCGGCTTGCACGTTCAGTAGGGGTACCGCATGAAATCAACACTCGTGGCCTGGTCGGTTCTGGTGGCCAGCGTAGTTGCGGAGGTGGCAGGTACCGTGGCACTCAAACACTCCAGTGGGTTCACGAAGTTTCTTCCGGCTGCCATCGCAGGCTTCTTCTATGTGGTCGCAATCTGGCTGATGGCCATGGCGATGCGGCAACTGGAAATGGGAGTCACCTATGCAGTGTGGGCTGCGAGCGGAACAGCAGCCATTGCATTGGTCGGCATCGCTTTCTACGGGGAGCAAACTTCGGCTCTCAAGCTCGCAGGTCTGGCGCTCGTGGTTTTCGGCGTAGTCCTGCTGAACCTGGAGGCCCAGTCGTGACGCCTGGCCCTTCAATCGGGAGGCAAACGTCAGGCGCTGCAAGTGCATTCAGTTCCGATTGAGAAGATCYACGCCATGAAAACACCGTTCGGTTTATTGCTGTTGACTACGATCTGGTTTCCTTGCCATGCAATGGATGTCTACAAATGGACTGACGCAAAAGGCCAAGTCCACTACGGCGACGCCGTCCCGGAGGGAAAGGCAAGCTCCGCCAAAGGCATCTCAGTGAAAGGTGGCCCCGTGTCGGAGGCGGACAGGAGGGCTGCGACAGAGCGCCTTGCCCAGTACAGAGAAGATCTGGCGCGGGCCAGCCCCGAAGCTGCAGCCGCGCCGGCCGCGACAACGCCAAAGCCAAGGAAAACGCCTTGCGAAGAGGCTTGGGATGCCTACAACGAAAGCTATGCATGCTTTGATCCGTACCGCATGGGCAAAGGAACAATCCGGCTGGAGGCCTTCCAAGGCTGCAAGGAAGTCAACCGGCCGCCCGAGGCATGCAGATAGCAGGAGACCCCAAATGTCCACATCGGTACTCTTCATGTCCATGTCACTCGACGGATACATCGCTGGCCCGAACGACGAAGTGGGCAACCCCGGCGGCGACGGATTCGATCGATTGCACGAGTGGTATGGGGACTTCTCCCGACCATCTGGGGCGGTCGGACAATTGTGGGACGACTGGAACTCACCTGGCGCGATTCTGGCGGGGCGGCGCACTGTGGAGCAGATCGATCACTGGGGCGGTGACAATCACGGTGTCCCGATCATCGTCCCCAGCCACCGGCCGCCGGGCCCTTCGGTAGCGAACTATCCGTTGGTGACATACGTGCCCGACGGCATCGAGCGCGCAATGGCGCAGGCAAAGGCGGCCGCCGGGGATCGCATCGTGCTGATGCTTGGCGYGGACACGGCGCAACGGGCGCTCGAGGCTGGTGTGCTGGATGAGTTGCAGATCCACCAGATCCCGGTCCTGTTCGGTGGTGGCCGCCGGTTATTCGAGATGTTGCCTTCGCGCGTCGAGTTGGAGATTGTCCGGGTGATCGACACCCCGGAGGCCACCCACATCCGCTACCGCGTTCGTCGCTGAGTGGGCGTTAGGCAACAGGAGGCGGTAGTGGCAGATTCTTTTCCAGGCTTCATCACTGTCAACGATCTGCCTTATGCAGATCGAGTGAGTATTTTCTCTTCCGGGCTGGGTCTTCACTTCAGGCCGGGTGACCGAGCGGGTTTGTACATGCGAAAGATCGGCATATATCCCATGCCGGCGGCCTTCCTGATCGCCGATCCGCAGCGCATGCAAAGTGGCTTCTTTTACTCGATGACCGGAACCAAAGTGGGTGGGTGTTCCGAGGGGCCACTTGGTCACCCTGGTGATGGGGAGTACGACGCATGGCCTGTTGTCGAGTTCACAGTCGCGGCGAAATGTACGAGCAAGGCGTTGACGCTTGGCGTGTCGGGCACTACCGGGGAAGGTACGAGCGGGTTCGAACATCCAGAGCCACTCAAGCCATGGAAGTTTCATATCGAGATTCGAATCCCTCGAGATGCAATTGCTGATGCTCTAAACCTGTCAGAGCCCGAGCAGCGTAAATTGCAAGAAACCTGGAGCCATTTCGATGCGGCTGCCTACCCTTCAATCGAGAGGACGCCACCCGGCAAGCCGGGCGCCGCCTCTCCTCTCCAACGTTGAGCGATCACTTTCCGGACCCTTGCTCAACCTGAGCCAATTTCCGCTTTGGGGTCGATAGCTCCAGTTCGCGCAGTCGCGCAGCCGACATTCTGCGAAGAATGCCGCGCACTCATTCCGAATCCGCTCAACCGAGCGCCAGCTGGCACACGGCCTCCCAGGGAGCAGATCACCGAAGAGACAAGATCGAATGGGCACAGCRCTGCGCAGTCAAGCTGCGCTCGCTGATGACTGGGAGTCTCTGGGGCTATGTCGTCTCAGGCGGCCGGCTGACGTGACCCGCCACCAGGGTGGTTCCGCCCGCGCGAACACAACGGTGCATCTTGTCGACATACCGTGCTCTCTGTGCTTCGCATTGCATCGTTCCGTAGTGGTTCCCATCGAACCAGACGTCGTAGGCGTGATCCGGCAGGTCGACGTCGACGACGTCTCCCACCTTCCATGCCACGTACTTGGAAAGCGAGCCGAACCGCTGCTTGAGGTCTTCGATGACAGCGGCAGACTTGTCGACGACCGTCAGTTCGACATTGCTCTCCAGCAGGAGGCCTTCGAGATCCGACCGGTTCTCTCCCCCGATGGCAATCACGGACAGGCAGGTCGAGCGAACGCCGGTGGAACGGCCGCCGTTGCGGTCCTCCCACACGGCAGTCGAGAGAGGTCCCCATCCTGGCGTGAAGGCGCGAGCCTGGGATCGCAGGGGGTTGGCTTTGGTTTTCGGCAGCATGCAGGCGTCAGGGGAATGTGAAGTTCAACGGAGCGACAGGGGCGGATGTGTCCACTGCCTGCGCTTTCGAGGCGCCGGAGGAGGTGGCCACCACGGTGTAGCGACCCGCCGCTCCCGCGTCTGCCACGAAGTTCAGCAGCAGTGGATCTGCGGCGTAGGGCGATGAGACCGGCGCACCGTTGGGCAACATCAGCTGGAAGCTGCCATCGAGGCCGTCAACGATGCCGTTCTGGACATCGACCGTGATGCTGCCGCCCAACGTCTGAAGGGCGCGAACAGTGGCCGATGCCGGCGTCACCGTTCCGGTCACCTGCCGGTCGGCGGGCGTGGAGATCGACGGGGCGATCGGCACCGCGGCACTGGCAACGTAGGTATACGCGGTCGCGGTCACGGGCACGCCTGTCGTCACCGCCGTCACATGCCCTGCGGCACTGACCACGAGGTCGTAGCTTCCGATGGGAACGGGGTACAGCACGAACTTGCCGGTCGCATCCGGGGCGGTGGCCTTGACCATGGTGCCGGCGCTTTGCACGGAGACCGTCGTTCCGGCGATCGCCATGGAGGGGTCGACGTAGCCGACCACCCGCTGCCCGGCATCGGACAACACCGTCGTCGCGGACAGCACGGGCTTCAGGTTGTAGCGGCCGGAGTTGCCGAGCCGAACGACGGATCTGCATGCGTCGAAGTCGAGGGCGAGGTCGACGACCTTGCCGACGGGAACCTCCACATCCAGGTTCAGCTTGAGACCGCTCTGCTGGGCGCTGGGAGTCTCGAGCGCCGTCTCCTGGCCGCCCATCGGCACGACCGAGTTGGCCAGCGGGTGTGCCGCGTCATTCGCCGCCAGCACCAGGCGAAGCTGGGTGTACCGGCCCGCCGGCAACGAGGTCTGCCCCAGGTCTTCCAGCACGCCATTCGTGAGCGTCAGCAAGTCGATGCGGCGGGCCGGCGACAGCACCACCTCCGACCAGCCGCCGTCATCGTCACCCGCAGTCGGGCTCTGGTTCACGCGAACCCGCTCGATGGTGACATTCACCGCCTCGTAGCCGCACGCCGGGGCATCGCCGATGGAGACCCGCATGGTGCCCGCATCCTGGCCCGTTCCGCCGATTCCGCCGCCACCGCCACARCCCGCGGCGATCAAGACGGATGCGACAAGGCTGGCGCCGGCGATTCTGAGTGTCTTCATGTCGAACCTCTTTGCGTGTCGGGAGCCGCCAGCGGCTCCTCGAAGTAATAGATGCCGAGCCCGACGCGGGATCGCGGGACGGCGGGCTGTCCCGGCTCGTCGTCGACATCGTGCGCCGCCAGCCAGGCGTCCAGGGTCTCGAGCAAGGCTTGAGCCTTGGTGGCGCTGATCTTCCGGAACGCCCCCAGGTCGCGGGTCGGGATGCTGTCGTACATGACCTTGCGCTGATAGCGCGGGTCGGTCGAGCCGTGCTGGATGTTGTGGTCGATGGTGTCGACCAGGTCCGAGGCATCGCGCCCCAGGATGCTCAGTTTTTCCAGCACGCCGGCTTGCGGGACGTACGCGCGCTGCAGGGGCTCGATGAGGCCGTCTTCGCGCCTGCCGATCGCGCCGACGCGAAGCAGCTCGTCGAGCACGGCCCGGGCAGGCATGTCGCCGCTGTGCCGTTTGACCAGCGTGGCAAAGCTGCGTTCGCCGTCGATTTCGAYGGCGATGGGCTGGCCGGAGCCGTCGAGATAGTCCGGATCGCGAATCCACCCGGTGAGGACGCGGGCCGCGCGGTTGTACTCCTGCGCGGTGGCGGCGCTGTCAGGACCTTCGCTTTCCAGCAGGCGTTGAACATCCTTGCGGGAGAGGCCCGTCAGGATCGATGCGCGGGAGATCGAGGCCTTCTTGCCTGGCAGCGCGAACTCCTGGAGCGCAACCTCGACGTAGACGTGCTTCGCCAGCTCCTGGAAGGCTGCGAAGGGGATCGAATGGCGAAGCAGCAGCCGCACCAAGGGCCGCAAGACACGGGTGACGGCGCTGGCGACGGCGTTCTGCACGGCAGTCGATGGATTCATATTTGGGATTTTTATCCCAAATATTGAGGACGTCAAACGAAATCTGGAGAGAGGTCCGCCAGCTCGGAGGCGCTCGTCAGTCCAGCTTCTTCTCGGCGAGGAAGGCGGACACCAGGTCGGCGATCCGGACGTTGTTCAGGTCCGACATCAGGAAGTGCGTGTTGCCGCGGACACCGATCTGCGGGAGATGCACCAGGCGGGCGTCACCGCCATGCCTGTTGACGGCGTCGACCCAGAGCCTGGCCATCGCGAGCCGCACGCGCCAGTTGTCCTGGCCGCGCTCGGCGGTCGGCTCGGCCGGGAAGTTGTCGCCGTAGTAGATGACGATCGGAAGCCGGGTGAGCTTCTCGAATTCAGACAGCGGCACGGCTTCGGGCGCCAGCGTGCCGGCAGCGCTTGGCATGGCCGGCGGCAGCTCGCCTTGAGGGAAGATGAAGCCGCTGCCCGGCTCGAACGCGACGACGGCCTTGACGTTCGGGTTCTTGATCGCCGTCAGCCAGCCCGGTCCGCCCCCTTGGGAATGGGTGAACAGGATCGCCGGCCCGGTCCTGGTCAGAAGGGCCGACATGGCATCCGAGATCACGCCCGCGTCATACGGGCCGGTGTTGGGCGTGACCGAGCGGAAGAACTGGTCCAGCGTCTGCGGGCTGCGATCGAACTGCACGTTGCCGAAGTAGTTCGGCCATGTGCCGAGGCGGAACTGGTCGAAGAACAGTTGATCGTTGGGCGCCGGCTCGATGGTCGCCGCGACCGTGCTGTTGCCCGCGCGTCCACGCCTCGGCTGGTCCACCAGGTAGACGGCGAAGCCGCGGCGCAGGAACAGGGTCTGGAAGCCCTCGCGACCGTCCGGGGTGGTCTCCCAACTGCGGGCCGACTGGAAGGCGCCGTGCAGCATGACGATCGGCAGCGCCCTGGGGTTTTGCGGCACCTGATGGAAGGCGTAGAGGTGGTCGCCGTGAAAGCTCTGTCCCGACGCCGTCGGCTGGTTGTTGTCGTAGCTTCCCGGGGTTGTCTTCACGGTGCCGCCGACGGCGAAACTCCCCTGCGCTTGAAGCAGCAGAGGGCCCGAGGGGGCGCCAGAACCGTTGACGTGGGTCGCGCAGCCAACGACCAGCGCCGTGACGAGGATGGTGGCGGCCGGCAGGATTCGTGTGGCGCTCATGGTCACCCTCTCGATGCGGCGGCGAGAGCCTGCGTGAGTGCTTCGTCTGCGCGTTTTGCGGCGCCCGCATCGCCGTGCTCGGCGAGCAGGTGCTTCAGTTGCCGCAACTGCGAGGCGGTCAAACCGACGCGCAAACTGGCCCGCATGTGCGAACGCAGCTGCGCTTCCACGCCGGGCATCGCTGCGAGTGCGCCGACGGTGGCCAGTTCGCGGCTCTGCCAGTCGAGGTTGTCACGCTCGAAGATGTCACCGAACAAGTGAGCTCGCAGGAACTGGTTGATGACCGGTGCGAAGTCGAACACCGCGCCTTGAACCGGTCCGCCGGAGATCTCGGTCTGGTTCGCCTTTCCTGCTGCAACGAGTTCGTTTCCGGTGGCGACGGTCCGGTCGGGCTCGCGACCTGGCGCATCCAGGATGCCGCGCTGCTTGCGGGCCTCCACGACCTTCATCAACTCGGCGAGCGCGTTGAGGCTTCTGGGAAAGCCCGCGTAGGCATAGAGCTGCACCAGGATCTCCTTGGCCTCGCTGATGGCCAGCCCCGCATCCAGACCCCGTGTCAACGCGGCGTTGAGCTTTGGCATGTCGCTGGTGGACAGGGAGGCCGCGATGAGGGGGATGGCCTGCTGCCTGGCTGAAAGCGTTTCGGAGGTGGGCAGTGCAAGTGCCCTGGCTGGCAATTTCTCGTCGCCTCGCACAGCCAGGCCGTTGCTGGCCAAGGCGGCCTGGTAGTCCTGGTCGGTCACCTTGTCCTGCCAGGCGACCGAGTTGCCGTCCTCTTGCTCGGCAATGGCAACGTGGGTCATTGCACCTTCAGGGCCTGCGCCATGCCAGTGGCGCACGTTCGCGGGAACGGTGACGACGTCGCCGGGACGCAGCACATGCGCCGGCTGCCCTTGCTGCTGAACCAGACCCAGACCGGCCGTGACGATCAGCGTCTGTCCCAGCGGATGGGTGTGCCACGCTGTGCGCGAGCGTGGCTCGAAGGTCACCGTCGCGCCGCTGACTCTTCCTGGTGGCAGCGCCTGGAACGGCGAGCTGATGCGCACGACGCCGGTGAAGTTTTCGTTCGCTCCGGTGGCGGCCGATGTGGGCGAGGCTGTGCGCACCGTGACGGCGGGTGCGGCCGGCGCTTGCGCAATCGCGGCGCCGGCGGCACTCGCCAGCGCAATGGAAAGCAGTGTCTTCATGCGAGGGCCTTCTTTGACTTGGATTGGTGGCGGCGCGGCAACACGATGCAGGCCCAGGAAACGATCAGCGCCAACGCCAACAGCAGCGCCCCCACATTCATGACGATGGCGATGCGATGTGCGAGCGTGTCGATGCGGCGCTGAAACCGAGGTTGGCCTGGATCCGAGGAAGGCCGGTGATGACGATCGAAATGTCCACCACGATCATCAAGTAGCTGGCCACGATGATGGCCAGCACGGCACCGGCCCCTTCGGCCGGCGAACGGACGGAGGACATGCTCATGTGGCGCGATCAGATATCGAGCTTGCGCTCGGCCATCCACTTGACGATGGCCGGATCGCGGTGCGAGAAGAAGCTGCTGGTGTGGGTGTCGAGCGCTGCGATGCGGGCCATGTCAGCCTCGTCCAGCTCGAAGTCGAACAGCGCCAGGTTCTCCGCCATGCGCTCCTTGCGCACCGACTTGGCCAGCGCCACGATCCCCCGTTGCACCAACCACCGCAACACGACCTGGCCCACCGATTTGCCGTACCGCGCACCGATGTCGGCCAGGACCCCGTTGTGGAACAGGTTGTTGCGGCCCTCGGCGAACGGCGCCCACGCCTCGGCCTGGACGCCGATCTCCTTCATGAAAGCGGCACCCTCCAGCTGCTGCTGGAAGGGGTTCACCTCCACCTGGTTGACGGCCGGCGCGATCTCGTTGAACGCCTTGATGTCCATCAGGCGGTCCGGGTGGAAGTTGCTGACGCCGATGGCGCGCAGCTTGCCGGCCCGGTGCGCATCTTCCATCGCACGCCACGAGCCGTGCACGTCGCCGAAGGGTTGGTGGATCAGGTACAGGTCCAGGTAGTCCAGCTTCAGGCGGCGCAGCGACTTGTCGATGGCCTGCTGCGTGCGCTCAAGGCCGGTTTCCTGCACCCACAGCTTGCTGGTCACGAAGAGCTGCTCGCGAGGGACGCCGCTGGCGCGCAGGCCCGCGCCCACCGCTTCCTCGTTCATGTAGGAGGCCGCGGTGTCGATCAGCCGGTAGCCGGCCTCGATGGCATCGAMGACGCTGCGTTCGCATTCCCTGGCGTCCGGGATCTGGAAGACACCGAAGCCGACGATGGGCATCTGGAGGCCGTTGTTCAAGGTGACGAGCTGCATGGCTGCTTCCCCGGGAGTCGATGCAGCGAACTCTAGGGATCGAACTCGCATTCGGATAGTGACGATAAGGTTGATGGATTGGCATCGGATTGATGACAATACGCACATGGCAATCAACGAACTCCGGTCGATCTCGACCTTCATCCAGGCGGCCGAACTGGGCAGCCTGCGCAAGGCCGCACTGGCGCTGGGGATCAGCCCGCAGGCGGCCAGCAAGGCACTGGCGCAGCTGGAAGTCCACCTCGATGCCCGGCTGTTCCACCGGACGACACGGGTGATGTCGCTCACCGATGCGGGCCAGCGCTTGCTGGAAGACGTCCAGCCGGCGGTGCTCGGCATGCAGCGGGCACTGCAGAAGGCCCGATCGGCCAAGGACGATTTCGCTGGCCCGCTGCGGATTGCCGGCCCGCGCACGACGTTCCAGCCCATCCTGTGGCGGCTGGTCGAGGAGTTCTGCGAGATGCATCCGGGCATCCAGCCGGATGTGTTGCTGGAGGACCGTGTCGGCAACTGGGTCGAGGACCGCGTCGACGTTGGCTTCCGCCTGGGGCCATCGCCTCAGGAAGGCGTCATCGCGCGGCGGCTGTTCCCGCTGCAGCTGGTCATCTGTGCGTCACCCGCGTACCTGGAGCAGCATGGCGTCCCGGATTCGCTGGCGGCCCTGGCCACCCATCGCTGCAGCGCGTACCGGCATCCGGCGACCGGAAAGGTGGTGCCTTGGCATGTGAAGCTCGGCGATCAGGCGGTCGACCAGCCGGTGGTGCCTGCCATCTGCAGCAACGACGAAGTGTTCGAGTTGCAGGCCGTGCTGGCGGGAAAGGTGCTGGGCCAGTTGGCGGGCGTGACGGCAGCGCCCTTCATCCGCGCCGGCCAGCTCGTGCCGATCCTTGTCGACCACATGCCGGACCACGCCAGCTATTTCGTGTATTTCGGCAGCAGGACGTCACAGCCGGCGCGGGCGCGGGCCTTCATCGACCTGGCGGTGCAGCGACTCAGCGACAACGCCGAGTACATGCTCGGCACGGAAGACTTGTTCAAGACAGCGGCGGCATCAGCACTTCGCCATTCGGCCCCCAGTCCACGTGGGTGAGACCCGGTTCCTCGGATTCGAGGCGCCGCCGCTCCGCCTCGAACGCCGGCAGGCGGCCCTCCTGCACCCGCATGGCGTCGGCGAGCAGCGCCTGTTCCTTCGAGGCCTGCGCATGCGCCAGCGCGGCCTTCACGCTGCCGACCAGTTCGTCGTCGCTCCACGGCTTGAGGATGTAGCGGAACACCTGGGCGTCATTGACGGCACGCACCAGCGTGGCGACGTCGGCGGAGCCGCTGACGATCATCGGCACCGCGCGCGGCTGCACCTCGCGCACGTCGCGCAGGAAGGCCACGCCGTCCTGCTGGGGCATGCGGAAATCGGACACCACCACGTCGAACGCATGCTCGCGGACGCGCGCCAGCGCGAGCCGGGTGTCGCTGAACAGCTCGACGCGAGCCAGGTCGCGCAAGGGCACCCGCAGCACGCGGTGCAGGGCCGCGAGCACATGGGGTTCGTCGTCGACCAGCAGGATGGATGCTTTCATCAGGTTCTCCGGGGGGGCCGCACGCGCAGCTCGATGCGAATGCCTTCGCGTTGTTCATACACGCGGATGCGGCGGATGGTGTCGGCCGTCAGCACGTGGTCGGTCGCCAGCAGCACCGCGCCCTCGCGCGAGATCAGGTCGGCCGCCAGCACCATGCCGGGCTGCAGCGATTCCGTGGTCATCGACAGCGGCGCGGGCGGCTGCGGCGCGCTCGGCTGGTTGATGTGCAGGAAGACGTCCAGCACCTCGGGGTCGAACTGGCTGCCCCGGCCGTGCATCATCAGCGTTCGCACCTGCGCCGTCTTCAGCCCCGGCGCGCCCAGGTGGCCGTTCAGCAGGTCGTCGTAGGCGTCGGTCACCGCCAGGATGCGCGCACCCAGCGGGATATCGGCGCCGGCGCGGCCGTCGGGAAAGCCCTGGCCGTCGAAGCGCTCGTGGTGCGCCCGGATCAGCGCGGCCACCGGCTGCATGTCGTCCAGCGCCAGCAACGACTGCTCGCCCAGGACGGGATGCTTGCGATAGGTCGCGAGCTCTTCGGCCGTCAGCTTGGGAACCGGCTTCGCGAGCACCTCGTCGGACAGCCCGATCAGGCCGATGTCGTGCAGCAGCGYCGCGACGAACACCGTCTGCGTGTCTTCGCTGTTGCAGCCCATCGCCTTGGCCAGCTGGCGCGTCGACTCGGCCATGCGGCGTCCGTGCCCCATCAGCTGGCCGCCGCGCAGCTCGRTCAGGTTGGCGAACACCTTGATCGAGGTCATGTAGTTGCGCTTGAGCTTGTCGTGCGCCTGCGTGACCTCGAGGGTGCGCTCCTGCACGCGCCGCTCGAGCTGCACGTTGAAGCCGCGCAGTTCCTCGTTCTGCGCGTGCGTCAGCGCCTCGAGGCGGGCCTTCTCGCGCTCCAGCGCCAGCCGCTCCAGCGCCTGCGCGACGGTGACCCGCAATTCGCCGTCGTCCCACGGCTTGTTGACGTAGCGGTAGATCTGGCCTTCGTTGATGGCAGCGATGGTCGAGTCGACGTCGGCATAGCCGGTCAGCAGGATGCGCATCGTGCCGGGCCAGCGGCGGCGGACCTGACCCAGCAGCTGCGCACCGTCCATGCCGGGCATGCGCATGTCGGAGATGATCAGGTCGACCRGGTCGCTTTCCATCAGCGCCAGCGCCTCGCCCCCGCTGCCTGCGGTGACGACGCGGTACTGCGGGCCGCGCAGCGCGCGCCTCAGCGACGACAGGATGTTGGGCTCGTCGTCGACGCACAGGATGGTCCAAGGGGCGGGCGCGGCCGGCACCGGCGTTTCGCCGGCGGGCGCGCACGGCGCGGTGTCGGGCACGGCAGTGGCTTGCATCGCAGGTACCGGCTCAGTCCGCCAGCGCGGCCACGCGCTTGACCGGAACGCTGACGCGGAACGCGGTGCCGCGGCCGGGCTCGCTGCTCACCTCGATGCGCCCGCCGTGCTTCTTGACGATGYCGTACGAGAGCGACAGGCCGAGCCCGGTGCCCTTGCCGACCGGCTTGGTGGTGAAGAACGGGTCGAAGATCCGCTTCAGGTTCTCGGCCGGGATGCCGCAGCCGTTGTCCGAGATGTCGACCCAGGCCTCGTCGCCCTGCGTGCCCGTCCTGATGGTGATCGTGCCGCGCTCGGCGCTGATGGCATGCGCCGCGTTGACGAGCAGGTTCATGAACACCTGGTTCAGCTCGGAGGGCAGGCACTCCACGTCGGGCAGTTCGCCGTACTGCTTGACGACGTCGGCCTTGTACTTGATCTCGTTGTTGACGATGTTGAGCGTCGAGTCGATGCCGGTGTGCAGGCTCACCCATTCCCATTCCTGGCGCGCATCGACGCGCGAGAAATCCTTCAGGTCCTGCACGATCTTGCGAACGCGCTGGATGCCGTCCTTGGACTCTGCCATCAGGGCCGGGATGTCGTCCTTCAGGTAGTCGAGCTCGATCTCCTCGCGCAGGCGCAGCAGCCGCGCCGCGGCCGGCGTGCCGGCCAGCGCGGGTTCGGCCTCTTCATAGGCCTTCAGCATGTCGAACAGCTGCGCGAGGTACTTCTCCAGCGTGCCGAAGTTCGAGAAGATGAAGCCGATCGGGTTGTTGATCTCGTGCGCCACGCCGGCGGCCAGCTGGCCGATCGAGGCCAGCTTTTCCGACTGGACCAGCTTGTCCTGCGCGTCCGACAGCTTGCGGTTCAGTTCGGTGAGTTCCTCGTTGGCGCGCAGCAGCGCCTCGACCTGGCTGGGCGTGAGCTGGCTGGCAGCGACTTCATGTGTATCCATGGATGTCTCCTAGACGGTCAGCGATTCGCGCACGCTGCGCGCCTGCCGCTCGGTTCGTTCGAAGGTGCGCTGGGCCTGCTGCGGCGTCAGGGCGATGCGCTGCCAGGCGTCCAGCGAGAGCGGCGGCACCATGTCTTCGTCCAGCCCCGACAGGTCGAGCGCATGGGTCATGTTGTCGGCCACGTGCACCACGTCGGCCAGCGTCGCGCCGGCGTGCGCGGGCAGTTCGTGGTGGCAGCGGATCGCCTCGGCGATCGCCGGCGCGAAATGCCAGTGCTCGGCGATCAGGCCGCCGACCGTGGCATGGTCGGTGTTCAGCATCAGCCGTTCCGCCTCGAGCGAGTGGATGTCGTGGCGGGCCGCCCAGTCGATGGTCTGGCTCAGCTCGAGCGGGAAGTAGGTGGCGAGCGCGAGGCGGCCGATGTCGTGCATCAGCCCGGCGGAGAAGGCCGCTTCGGTGTCCAGGCGCGTGGCGGCCGCCAGTTCCTGGGCGCAGAACGCGGTGGCCAGCGCATGGCGCCAGAAGCCGTCGAAGTCGAAACCGGTGCAGGCGGTGCGGTCGAAGCTGGAGATCACCACCGCGGTGGTCGCCACCGTCGCGACGGTGCGCAGGCCCAGGATGTTGATCGCATCGCGGATCGACGAGACGCGGCCGGTCACGCCGTAGAAGGACGAGTTGGCCAGGCGCAGCGTCTTGGCCGTCAGCGCCTGGTCGTGCGAGATCGTGGTCGCCAGTTCGTCGACGGCGACGTCTTCGCGCCGCAAGGCCGAGCGCAGCTCGACCACCGCCTGCGGCAGCGCCGGCAGCGTGCGCACCTTGGCGTGCACCGCATCGGGCTGGAGTGCGAGTTGCGGCGCCTTCATGCGTGCTCCTCGAGCCGGTACTGCTGGATCAGGTGGAACAGCGGGTGCAGGCGACCCTCTTGCAGCGACGCGCGGAACAGGTAGGCCAGGCGCTCGCGCACCTCGTCCGGGCTCGCGGTGCGCGGTGTGGCGGCCGGCTCGCTGGGGACCGCTGCCCCGTGGTGATCGTTCGACATGTCAGTGGGACTCCCGTTCGTATTCGTTCGTGATGACGAGCAACCGGCCGCGCGAGGCGGTGTCGCTCATCGCGCGGCAGACGGCGCGGTAGGGCCGGCCGGCCAGCTGCAGGCGGTGATGGATGCCGTCGCCCAGCCGCAGGATGGCGGCCAGTTCGGCCGGCAGGGCGTCGTCGGCGTCGCTGCCGATCAGTGCCGGGACGTCGCACAGCAGGGCCTGCGCGTCGCGGTTGACGAAGGCGATCATGCCGTCGGCATCGATGCCGATGATGGGCGTCGGCACGTTCTCCAGCACGCCGCGCGCATTGGCGGCGCGGCTTTCCTCGAGGCTGGTCTGCTCGCGCTGGCGCGCCAGCAGTTCTTCCAGGCGCTGGTTGACGAGCGCCAGCTCGTGGTTGGCGCTGTGCACTTCGTGCGCCAGGCGCCGGTTCTCGTCGGCCAGGTCCTTCTGCCGGAACGCCTCGGCGACGTGGGCGCGCAGCCGTTCGTCGTCCCAGGGCTTGGTGAGGAACTTGTAGATCGCGCCTTCGTTCACCGCGTCGGTGATCGACTGCAGTTCGGTGTAGCCGGACAGCACCATGCGCACCGTGTCGGGGTACAGCTCCTTGGCGCGGCGCAGGAACTCGACGCCGGTCATGCCGGGCATGCGCTGGTCCGACACGATGACGTCGACGTTGACCTCGGCCAGGCGCTGCAGCCCTTCGGCGCCGCTGTTGGCGGTGACGATGTGGTAGCCGTCGCGGCGGAACAGGCGGCGCAGCGAGGACACGATGTTCTCCTCGTCGTCCACCAGCAGCAGCGTGCGCTTGCGCTGGCTGCGCGTCAGGAAGCGGTCGGGCAGCCGGTACTTCTCGCGCAGCATGCGCTCGACCTCTTCGGCCGGCACGGGTTCGCTGAAGAAGAAGCCCTGGATCATGTCGCAGCCGTTGGCGATCAGCAGGTTCAGCTGGCCTTCGGTCTCGACGCCCTCGGCGAGCACCTTCATCTGCAGGCCATGGGCCATCGTCAGCACGGCGCGCGTGATCGAGACGTCTTCCGGCGCCGCGGTCACGTCGTGCACGAACGAGCGGTCGATCTTCACGATGTCGATCGGCAGCGTCCGCAGCACGCCGAGGTTCGAGTAGCC
>NZ_JBFUGN010000007.1:0-29963 GCF_056402895.1 Rhizobacter sp. P3_B12
CGGTCATCTACCTTCCAGCCAGTATCGGAGACCTCCAGGAGATGGGGTCGGACCGGTCTCCGACTCGTCATTGCTGAGTCTGGTGTCGCAGTTGAATCACCGCGGCGTGGCCCTGAATGTGTACCTGAAGTTCGTCCACGACCGATACGCCCTCCGCATCACGGTAGAAAATGGAACCGTCGTGGGTTGGGAGCAAAAGTAGCTGGGCACGGCGAACTCAGGCGTGAGTCACAACCTTCATTTCCGGGTTCAACCCTGGCGCAGGCGCAGGGGCTACCGAGCCGCACTGCATCAAGCGGCACTCGCACAAACTGCTTTCACCGAAAGAGCGACGATCGCAGCAGAGAGGTCCGCGGTTGCTGCTGAAAGAGGGTTGCCAATCGCAGTCGCACTGCTCAGTACACCCTCTGGGCAGCAATCGTTGCGGCCGTGGCAATCGGCGTCGGCGCCGTGTTGACGATCCTCGTCAGGTAGCTCAGAGAGGCAGGACACTCATCCGAGTGGACTAGCCCTTCGCGTAGACCTGCGCTTCTGCATGGGCCCGCGCCAGAAAATTCCATCGATCCTGCAGATCGGACACCAGCCTGGAGAGAGCATATTGCAGCGTGGCTCTGGCCTGCTCTTCACGAGCGCCGTCGAGAAAAATCCTTTCTTCGTTGCTCTCCTCTACGGGTGTGCCCAACGCTGTCAGGCGATCTCTATCGATGCGCTTCCATGTTGCGATCAGCATGTGCTTGAACATGCG
Source organism: Rhizobacter sp. P3_B12 (assembly GCF_056402895.1). NCBI lineage: Bacteria > Pseudomonadati > Pseudomonadota > Betaproteobacteria > Burkholderiales > Sphaerotilaceae > Rhizobacter > Rhizobacter sp. P3_B12. The sequence continues at coordinate 746 of NZ_JBFUGN010000007.1, forward strand.
GCTGCGCGACATGCCGAGCAAATCGTCCCAGGTGTCCCTTCCTAGAACGTTTGGCATGTACTGCAGCTCAGGCGTAACGAGGTACTTCTCCGCTGTGTGAAAGAAGTCGGCATACGGTTGGCCGGCTGCGCTTCCACCAAAAACCCGGATCTTCGCCGCGAGATCTCTCCGGACTGGCTCAAGCGCTCGCTGATCCTGACTGAACGAATAGATCAACGATGGGAACGGCTCGTTCGCATCAAGGCGTTCATGGCAGATCTCGAACATCCGCACGTAGTCTGTGTGGACGGCCAACAGCGTCGTGTACACCGGCTCGATGAAGACTTCGTACTGCTCCTTCCTGCGCTTCTCGCGAACATCAAGCAACTGACCGACCTTCTCCGCTGCCTTAACCAAGGTGTCCAGCATGTTGTCGCCTTTCGTGTCTGCTCAGCCAATGTATGGATACGGGAGACGCGAGTCCAGCGTCGGGGCAAGCGGGATGCACAGCGGAGCTTCCGACGCCAAGCGGACAATCAAGGCACCTTCTTGCTTGGCCCAAGGCGCATTGACGATGCGTCCCTTCTGCAACGAAGCTCGACCGATCTCATGGCTACCTCCTGCACGCYGCAGCGTCCGCGTCAGGGCAGCAAGCGGACGGTCAGCAGTTCCAAGCGACAGACTGCAATCGCTGCAAAGCAGCCATGCAGCCTCGAAATTGACGCGGTGTAGTGCAGACCGTGATCTGGGTGCCCAACCCACGCAGAGAGCCGGCGCTGGTGTCCTGATCGTGGGCCGATTTCGKTCCTCTATGGTGGCCGGAGCGCGCGAGATATCCCCTCGTTATGGATCTCGCTGGAAACGCAATTTGCCAATGGCCGGGCGGGTCCTTGGCATGCGGGCCTGGCCGTTCCAGGCCTCTCGGGAGGTGTTGCGCCCCTGCCGGGCGCCGAATTCCGTTGATCGCGGCGCAAGCCTCACAGAGGAGAGAGCATGACCCCAACCGTTGGCCACCAATTGATCGGCGGAGAACCCGCTGGGCATCGAGCGACTGGCGAACGGCGAGAAGACGCGCGACCGCGTGGCCTGGATCGCACCCGGACCTCGAGGCCGCGCCCTACACGCTGTCTGCAGCCTGGCCTGCGAGGGTGCGGATGACGTACATGAAGGCCTGCACTGAGGTGCTGGGCTGCTCACCTTGCAGTGTGATCATCCCGAAGTCGGGCATGCGGTCTGGAAGCTCTGAGGCGATGCGCGTAAGAAGCCCACGCCGCACGTACTTGTCGACAAGCGCTGCGGGCTGCAGCGACAGCATGTTCGTGCTCTGCAGGAGCTCCAGCGCGAACAGGAATGACGGGGTCTCCACGATCCCGGAGGTGAGCGACAGGCCGGTGCTGCTGAAGATGTCATCCGACACCTTGCGCAGCGCCGTAGACATCGGATAGAGGATCCAGGGCCAGTGCGACAGTTCCACCCACCCAGGTGCGTGGTTTCCGCGCAGCGGGTGGTGCACACCCGCCGTGATCTGCAGGCCCTCGTCGGAGAGCTTCTCGTACTGGAACTGGGCGCGCTGCGACTCGTCGGTGAAGCGGCCGATCATGATGTCGATCTTGCGTTCGGCGAGCCAGGTGATCAACTGGTCGCTGCTCTGCTCGAGCACCTTCACGACGAGCAGCGGCCTCAGGCGCTGAAGCTCGGCAACCGCGGCAATCAGCAGGTGTGCGGCCGAACCCGAGATGGCGCCGATCGACAAGTGGCCATGGCCACCCTGCTTGAGCGTGCTGAACTCGTCGACGAACTTGCGATGGCCGTCCAGGGCCGCGTGCGCATAGCGCAAGGTGAAGAGGCCCAGCTCATTCGGCCGCATGCCGCGCGGCAGGCGATCGAACAGGCGCGACTCCAGCATCTCCTCGATGTCCACCAACACCTTGGTCGCGGCCGGCTGGGTGATGTGCATCTGCTCGGCCGTCAGGCGCAGATTTCGCGTCTTTCCGAGGATGTCGAGGAACTGCAGGTGCCTGAAACGCAGTCGCGAGACCTGCGCCAGCGCCAAGGGTTTCCCAGAAGGCTTGTCCGAACTCATCAGCATTTGGAATGGATGCTAGCGAAAAAGTCAGTGGACCGTGAACGGGGACTCTCCTAGCCTTCAGCCCCATCAAGAACCGCCCAACAGAGGGCCGGCGCGTCACAGCAGGGTGGGCGCGCCTGACGTACAACCTTTCGGAGACATCATGAAAATGCAATCACTTTGCGTGGCCGCAGCATTGCTGGCCACTCTGGCGGGCCCCGCTTCGGCACAGGTCAAGGACCACGTGTTCAAGGTTGGTACCGGCCTGAGCGAAGACCACCCCCAGGCAAAGGCGCTCAAGTACTTCGCGGACCAGCTGGCGGCCAAGAGCGGCGGCAAGATGACGGCGAGGGTCTTCACCAGTGGCTCGCTGGGCAACGACATCAGCATGACGTCCGCGCTGCGGGGCGGCACGCTCGAGATGACCATCCCCGACAGTTCCACGCTGGTGTCGCTGATCAAGCCCTTCGGCGTGCTGAACCTGCCATTGACCTTCAACAACGAGAAGGAGGCCGATGCGGTGCTGGACGGACCCTTCGGCCAGAAGCTGCTGGCCACGTTGCCGGACAAGGGACTGATGGGTCTGGGCTTCTGGGAGAACGGCTTCCGGCACGTCACCAACTCGCGCCGCCCGGTGCTGCGCGCGGAGGACCTCGCTGGCCTGAAGCTGCGCGTCATCCAGAGCCCGCTGTTCCTGGACACCTTCAACACCTTGGGTGCCAATGCAACCCCCATGCCCTTCACGGAGCTGTACACCGCGATGGAGCAGGCGGCGGTGGATGGGCAGGAGAACCCGGCAGCGACCATCCTCGCCAGCAAGTTCTACGAGGTGCAGAAGCACATGGTGCTGTCGCGCCACATGTACAGCGCCTGGGTGCTGCTGTTGTCCAAGAAAACCTGGGACGGCCTCTCGGCCGACGAACGCAAGATCGTTCAGGACGCGGCCCGAGACGCCACGTTGTATGAGCGCAAGACCATCCGCGCATTTTCCGAGACGGCCTTGGCCGACCTCAAGAAGGCCGGCATGCAGGTCACCGAGCTGCCGCCGACTGAACACGCGAAGATGCAGGCCAAGCTGCAGCCCGTGCTGGCCAAGTTCAGCAAGGAGTTCGGCGAGGACACGACGGCCGAGCTGAACAGTGAGCTGGCCAAGGTGCGCGGCGGCACGACTGCCGCGAAGTAGCCCGTTCCTCGTGGGGGCGGCGCAGCCGCCCTCCATCCACGCTTCTCTCTCGCGACCACGACCACGGCCATGGACCAGCTGGTGGATGGCGCCACGCTCGGCATTGCCCTGAAGTACCGGCGCATCGCCGAACGCACCCCGCAACACAACCACTGACAACGCCGAGGAAACCAGAATGAGTTCAACGACAACGGCGCTGCCGGTGCGCGCCGATGGCATGCACACCGTGCTGCCACAGGACGGCCTGGCCGGCACGTTGGTAGGGCGTGTCTGGCGCGCTGGCGCGCCGGCCGGCCCATCCGTGGTGGTGCTGCGGCCGGAGGGTGTCTTCGACCTGAGCCGGCACTTCCCCACCATGAGCACGCTGCTCGACACGGCCCAGCCGGCGCAAGCTGTTCGGTCGGTGCCCGGGGAGTTGCTCTGCAGCGTCGAGGGGTTGCTCGACAACAGCGGGTCCGCTCGCCGGGACGACTCGGCACCCTGGCTGTTGGCGCCGTGCGACCTGCAGGTGATCAAGGCCGCTGGCGTGACCTTCGCCTCGAGCATGATCGAGCGCGTGATCGAGGAGCAGGCGGGTGGCGACCCCAGCCGTGCACAGGGCCTGCGCAGCCAGGTGTTGGCGCTGATCGGCACCAGCCTGGCCGACATCCGCCCCGGCTCGCCGCAGGCGCAGGCGCTGAAGCAACTCCTGCAGCAGAAGAAGCTGTGGTCGCAGTACCTGGAAGTCGGCATCGGGCCCGATGCCGAGGTCTTTACCAAGGCCCCGGTGCTCGCGGCGGTGGGACACGGCCAGGACATCGGCATCCGCGCCGATTCGCGATGGAACAACCCGGAGCCGGAGGTGGTGCTGGCCGTCAACGGCCGCGGCGGCATCGCCGGGGCCGCGCTGGGCAACGATGTCAACCTGCGCGACATCGAGGGCCGCAGCGCGCTGCTGCTCGGCAAGGCCAAGGACAACAACGCATCCTGTGCCATCGGCCCGTTCATCCGATTGTTCGACGACAGCTTCGGCCTGGACGAGCTGCGCCGCGAGACCGTCCACCTGCATGTCGTGGGTGATGACGGCTTCACGCTGCRCGGCATCAACACCATGGCCAGCATCAGCCGTGACCCGGTCGACCTGGTGGCGCAGACGACGGCCTGCCACCAGTACCCCGACGGCTTCATGCTGTTCCTGGGCACCCTGTTCGCGCCCACTGAAGACCGCGATGAGCCGGGCGGCGGCTTCACCCACAAGTTGGGCGACGTGGTCACCATCCACAGCCACTGGCTGGGCGGCTTGCAGAACCGGGTGACGCACTGCGAGGCCGCGCCGCCCTGGCGCTTCGGCCTGCGCGCGCTCTTCGGCAACCTGGCCGCTCGCGGACTGCTGCAGGGGGCCCGGCTGTGATGGCCGCCCTGCACTTCGGGACGGCGCCATGATCGACAGCACCATCGATCGGTTCTGCCGCGCCTTGGACCTGCTGATCGCAGCGGCACTCGCAGTAATGGTCGTGCTCGTGTTCGGCAACGTCGTGCTGCGATACGCCTTCAACTCGGGCATCGCCATCAGCGAGGAAGTCTCGCGCTGGCTCTTCGTGTGGCTGTGCTTCATGGGCGCGGTGGTGGCGCTCAAGGAAGGTGGGCACCTCGGCACCGACATGCTGGTGTCGCGACTTCCGGTGGCCGGCAAGAAGGCCTGCCTGTTGCTGGGCCACCTGCTCATGCTGTACGTGACCTGGCTGTTCCTCGACGGCAGCTGGCAGCAGGCCCGCATCAACCTCGACGTGGCAGCGCCCGTGACCGGTACACCGATGGCGGTCTTCTATGCCTCGGGCGTGATCTTCTCGGTCTGCGCCGGCATCCTGCTGCTGTTGCAGCTCGCGCGCCTGGTGACGGGCCACCTCTCGGAGGGCGAGCTCGTGAGGATCAGGGAGTCGGAAGAGCAGGCCGAGCTCGAGACCCTGCAGGCCGAGCTGGCGCGCAACGACGCGCAGCCTGCGCACCCCCGTCCTGGTGACGTACCCCACGGGCCACGCGCATGACCGTCTTCATCTTCCTCGGCAGTCTGCTCGGCGCGATGGCGCTCGGCATTCCCATCGCCTACGCCTTGCTGGCCAGCGGCGTGGCCCTGATGTGGCACCTGGACCTGTTCGACGCGCAGATCCTGGCGCAGAACTTCATCAACGGTGCCGACAGCTTTCCCTTGCTGGCCGTGCCCTTCTTCATGCTGGCCGGCGAGATCATGAACGTCGGCGGGCTGTCGCAGCGCATCGTCAACTTCGCGCTGGCGCTCGTCGGCCACGTCAAGGGCGGGCTGGGCTACGTGGTGATCCTCGCGGCCTGCCTGCTGTCGGCCTTGTCGGGCTCGGCCGTGGCCGACGCAGCCGCGCTGACGGCGCTGCTGCTGCCCATGATGATCAAGGCGGGGCACGACAAGCGGATCTCGGGCGGGCTGATCGCGGCGTCGGGTGTCATCGGTCCCATCATTCCGCCGAGCATCGGCTTCGTCATCTTCGGCGTTGCCGCCAACGTGTCGATCAGCAAGCTGTTCATCGCCGGGATCGTCCCCGGCATCATGATCGGCCTGGCACTGGCGTTGACTTGGTGGTGGGTGGGCCGCAAGGAGGCGCTGGTGCTCCCCCAGCGAAAGACCCGGGCCGAGATACTGACGGCGGCACGCAAGTCTTTGTGGGCGCTGATGCTGCCCGTGTTCATCCTGGTGGGCCTGCGCATGGGCGTGTTCACGCCCACCGAAGCGGCGGTTGTCGCGGCCGTCTACGCCCTGTTCGTCTCCACGGTGGTGTACCGCGAGCTGAAGCTGCAGGCGCTGGTGCGCATCTTCGTCACGGCGGCCCGCACCACGGCGGTGGTGATGTTCCTGGTGGCGTCGGCGATGGTGTCGGCCTGGCTGATCACGGTGGCCAACCTGCCCACGCAGGTGGTGGACCTGCTGCGCCCGCTGCTGGACAACCAGACGCTGCTCTTGATCGCCATCATGCTGCTGGTGATGCTGGTGGGCACGGCCATGGACATGACGCCCACCATCCTGATCTTGACGCCGGTGCTGATGCCTCTGATCAAGGCAGCCGGCATCGACCCCGTCTACTTCGGCGTGCTTTTCATCATCAACAACTCCATCGGCCTGGTGACGCCGCCGGTGGGCACCATCCTCAACGTCGTGGCCGGTGTCGGCCGCATGAAGATGGACGAGGTCACGCGCGGGGTGCTGCCGTTCATGGTGGCCGAGGTCGCGATGCTGTTCGTCATGGTCCTCTTCCCGCAGACGGTGCTCGTGCCGCTGCGCTGGTTCTATTGAAGTCCTGGTTCAAGCCTGCGCTCGCACGAGCGCTTCCCCGTTCCACCGAATCATTGAAAGGATGGGAATGAACTCCAGCAGCCTGATCTTCAAGGGCCTCGCGGCCCTCCCGGCGGCACTGACGATGGCGGCCGCCGCCCTGGCGGCTGACCGACCCGCGAATCCCGCGGACTGGCCGGCGCTGAAGGAGGTCTACAAGAACCACTTCCTCATCGGCAGCACGAATCTCAACGCCGCGAACTTCGGCGCGAACGTCGTGCCGGGCGAGGATTCGGTCGCGGCCATGACCGTGAAGCACTTCAACGCGGTGACGCCCAGCAACGCGATGAAGCCTGAGTTCTGGAGTGGCGGCATCGCCGACCCCGCCCCGGGTTTCCTGACCAACTTCACCTCGGGCATCAACGTGGACATCGGTGCCGCCAACACGCGTGGCGTCAAGGTGACCGGCCATACGCTCCTGTGGCACAACCAGTCGGCGCAATGGCCCGCCGCCAACGTCCTGACCCCGAACGGTGGATGGGAGACACCGTGGGACTACGCCATGGCCAGGACGAGCCTGGAGTACTACATCCGGATCGTGGCCGGCCATTTCGATCGGTCACCCCAAAAGACCTACGCCTGGGACGTCGTCAACGAGGCGTTCAAGGACAACCCCGAGAACCCGGCGGACTGGCGCAACGCGCTGCGCACCGGCTACAACCCGGAAGAGCGGCCTTCCCGCTGGGCCCAGGCCTACGCCAAGGGCGGCAAGAGCTGGGACTACATGTACGACGCGTTCTTCCACGCCCGCCAGAACACGACGGCGCTGCTGAACTACAACGACTTCAACGACAACGAGCGGGCCTCGAAGGCCACCGCGATCGCGTCGATGGTCAAGGAGTTCAACGAACGCTACGCCGCCGAGTCGGCTGCCGGCAGGGGCCGGGTCCTGTACGACGAAAGGGGCAAGCCCAGGCCGCTGGTCGATGTCATCGGGACCCAGGGCCACTGGGACATGAGGCTCAACCTGGACGCCTTCGAGAGGACCCTCAAGACCTATCTCGAGGTCGGCGTGAGCGTCGACCTGACCGAACTCGACCTGGCGCCGACCCTGGGCCTGGACAAGGCCCAGCGCATCCAGAACGGCCCCGAGATGAACGCGCTGTTTCTTGAGCAGGGCGTGCAGTACGCGAAGCTCTTCAGCCTGCTCAAGGAGTACGCCGCCGGCCCGGGCGGTCGCCACCCGCACTACAAGGGCGGCGTGCACCGGGTCACCTGGTGGGGCATGACGGACCCGGGGTACCACACCAATGGCTACCCGTGGTCGGCCGTCGGCCAGCCCAAGGAAGCGTACTGGGCCACCACGAACCCGGAGCAGTACCTCATCGATGCAGGCTTGCCGCCGAACGGTGTGAAGGCGACCTTCCGCTACGGTGGGGAGATCTTCAAGGCCAGGACCTGGGGCGGCAAGAGCGCGCACGCGATGCTCGACATCCACGTGCCGGTGGGAACGCGGCACGTCGCCTTCGGCGCGCACGATGTCTCCCTGCCTCCTGGGTACGCCGTCGAGAACATGACCTTCAACCCGCCCGACTGCGCCGTGGTGCCCGGCAAGCCTTGCCATGTGACGGTGACCGCGCGGGGCCCGGCGCCAGCCGCTGCCTATCGGAACGTGGGGGTGGAGAACACCGCCACCTTCGTCCTGTCCTTCGGGCACATGACCGTTTCGTGGATGGACGCGCCGAACGCCTTGGCGTCGCCCTTGTCCTATGCCGAAGTCCGGTTCAGCGATGGCGACACCCGGTTCAAGCAGTACAAGACCTATTACGCAGCCGACGGCATGGCACGGGCATCCGGTGCGCGCGACATGAAAGTGGTGCAGAAACACGATCGCGAGACGCTCATCCTGTTGCCGCACGATCCCATCTCCGGGCCCCTGGGACTTCGCTTGGCCAAGGACCCRTCGACCGAGAAGGCATGGCGGCTCGTGAAGCGCTTCGAACCCGGCAGGACCTACATGGTGGCGTCCGCGACGACGGCACCGCATGACACCGGAGAGCTCCGGACGAACGTGCTGACGAACAGGAGCAAGCCGGCGACGAGCACCTCGCCCGAATCGCTGTCCCGCACGCCCGTCGTGCTGCGTGGCGACACGCTGCTTCCGTTGCGCAACTCGAATGCGCCGACGAGCGAGCCGGCGCTGGCCCAGGACAACCACAAGTTCGTCTTCGAGGAGTCGAAGAGCCCCGCCGCCGGACCGTATGCGGCCGAGACCGGTCACACGATGGAAAGCTACATCCACGGCTCCAACGTGTACCCGCACCTCCTATTCAGGGGCAATGGCGCCACTGGCACGGTGGTGGCGGGCCAGTATTCGCTGATCACTCGACAGACGAACGGCCAGGAGGGTTCGCAGATCGCCGAACGGGTGTTGGACCAGGCGGTGTGGTTCAACACGCCTGTCGACCCGAGAACCGGTGAGATGAAGATGTTCCAGTACGCCGGCAGCAGCGCCAGCCCGCAGCACTACGTGCTGAACGAAGTGGCGGACGGCACCACGCCGAACCGCGACGCGAACAACGCCATCAGCCAACGGCAGGGCTCGGTGGGCGGGTTCGTCGCCCTGCAGGCGGGAAGTCCGCAGGAGGGCAGCGGCGTCAAGCTGTACGCCTTCGAGATCCAGCCGTACCTTCCGGGCGATGTGGACGGTGACGGCCAGTTGACGTGCGCCGATGCATCGGCCGCGGCAAGCTCGCTATGGAAGCGCGCGGGTCAGCATGGCTATCTCCGCAACGCCGACCTGGATCAGGATGGGTTCGTGGAGATGCGCGATGTGCTTGCTGTTCTGCAGCTGCTTCCGCCGCACATGCACTGTCGGTGAGTGGTCCTGGCGCGTGGAGACGCGGGCAGTAGTGGCCGGTTCATCCGGTGGGGACACCCGGTACTCTGCATCGGGTGCTTTCGCTTCTGGACGGCCCGCTGGCAGAAGGACCCGTGACGGCCGCAGACTGTTCGTGTCGTTTCGCTCATGCGAAGCGACCTGTCGCACAGCCGGCTTTCTCGGCAAGGGGCGCCGGGGGTGAGCGGCGGTAGGTGCGACCAGGCTGGTGGCGCGGCACCTGGTCACGGGCCCCTCGTCGCGGGCACTGGGGATAGAACACGACCCCACGCCCCGAGGTCCGCCTAGTGGGCAAAGTCGTGTTCCGCAGCGCACATGGGGATGATCGCACGTCCCAACAGGCGGTCGCACAGGGAGAAGTCCTCGCCCTGTTCCGAGTCCGCCGACCACGCCCGCATTTCGTCTCAGATCTCGTGCTGGGGCCTCCGGGACAGTGCGACCTGACGGCCGCTTCAGACTGGTTGCGGTCGGTCAGGGACGGCGGCCGAACGACGGCTTGGACCCAAAGCAGACCTTCATCGCGGACCGCGTTGGATCTGCTCAATCACGGCCGAGCGGACGGCGCCGCAACGACGATGCTGACCTGGTCGAAGGGCTGCTGTCGCGAGCAGCGAAGCGCAGCAATCGACCCTGAGCAGACATTGGCAGCATCACTCAGAGCGCTGGCAAGCAGACGTTCAATACTGGATGCAAGAGGTGCTCGCGTTGACTCCGTTCGGCGTCATTGGGGGCGCAGGGTGAGCACCTCATCACCCTCCTCGGATGAGATGCGAAGCTCGCTGAATACGCTGGCATAGCCTGCGAGGATTCGCTGAAGAGCGTGCGTGGCTTTCGTCGAGAAGCGGAAATCGTTGAACACGATGACGTTAGGCATCCGTGTCGAGAAAGAGTCCGAGTTCACCCAGTAGTCCCCCTCTCCGAAGGCATCCGCACGTCCTTGGCCTACGAGGGCGGCACACACCTCTGCGTACGCGTCGGATTGGAGTGCCTCGAATGGATTGGACGCACTTCGAACAATGGCGTTGTATGCATAGAAGAAGCTTTCGATCAGCTCCTGCGATAGCTGTGCTCGGGCCGCTTGCTCAGCCAGCAGATCTGGGCCGATGCTCTCGCTGACTTCTGTTGCGCCGTCGAGCCACGGGCACTCGGTCTGCAGAATAGTCGCAAATTCAGCAGGCAGGCCTGCCTCACGAACAGCGACAAGAATCCGTTGATCGCGATGAGCACTCATGAAGCTACGGTGTTGACCAGTACATGTTGAGAACAATGGGAACGATGAGGCCGAACATGAGGATGGGCAACCGTGTCGCGATCGTAAGAGCGACAACTGCGGCCGCACTCCCGAGGACCGACAACAGCCTGACGTACTGTCCAGCCAGGAACCAGTCGTAGCCAGCGAGTACCGCGACAACGAGAAACGTCAGCATCTCCAGAAAAGCAAGAACACCCTCAGCCTTGAACCAACGTTCTTGCCAACTTTGGGCGCGGTAAGGTCCTTCAAGCATGGCTGGACGGGAGGATGTGCATGTCGGAATTGCGTAGGCGGCAGGGCAGCCGGTGAAGGGATCGTGTTTGGTTGTCAACGGGAGGTGTCGAAGCCCGCAGCCCTTCCGAGGACGACTGAGGTCGTGCGCTTCTCGCTCCGCGACGCTGACGGAGACATCGTAGCCGGTCATGTTGTTGCCCGAAAGCGGATGGCCATGACTGGCTGCTTGTGGCCGACAGCGCCCCTTCGTCCGTCGCCCTGCAAGCGGTCGCCCAGCGAGACGGAACGGCCTGCGACCGACTGCTAGCGTGCGACGCGGCGAACATGCACTGTCGGCCAGGAGCAGCCGGTCGCATCCGTCTGCTTCCAGGTTCGTCCGCGAGCCTCAGCGCAGAACCGGCTCCTGATAGCCTTGCCACATGCTTCCAGAACGGATCTCAGCCTATCTGAACGAGGGTGACACAGTGGTTGTCGAGACTTCGCCCGAGGGTTCCGGCGAGGCTACTTTCGTTCGAGTGCGGCCGGTGCCGAAGCCGGGCATCCCTCGAGAGGAGCGACGATATCTGAACTCAGCTTGGTCTCAATGGGAGTATTGGGACTTCGAGTTCCGTCGCCTTGTTCTTCAGGACGGCTGGAGAGATGACGAATGGAACTTCGATCGCTACATCATCGAAGATGGCCGGAGGCTCGCTATCGATCAGGCCACGTTCGAGGCGGCGTTGAATGACTGGGTTCCCGATGTGGGCCGCTTCAAGCACATCAGCGAATCTGCGTGCCCGGAGTGAGTCGATAGTTCTCCGCAGCCGATGGACGCACCCGGTGCAACGCGATCGGCAACGATCGGCCATGAGCGGCCGGTCGGCCCGTGCCTCAGAATTCGGTCAGGAGCTGACACTCGGCGGCTGAGCGCGCCCATGCAGATGGGGGTTACGGTTGCCTCAACCAAGGATGACCATGCGAACATCACGCCGCGAATTCGTCGCTGGCAGTTTGGCACTTGCGGTTGGCGTGCTGCCGCCAAACGCCTCAAGTTTCGCCGCCAATAGCGCAGAGGACTGGATCGATCCGGGGGAAGGCGCTGGCAGCGACCGGGAGGCAGTTCAGAAAATCTTGGATGGCGCCCGATCGGTGACAGCGCTTAGAAGCATTCTTGTTGTCAAGGACGGAGCACTCGTAGGCGAACAGTACTACGGTGGCGCGACGGCTTCCGATCTGCAGGGAGTCAACTCCGTCACGAAGAGCGTCACCTCAATGCTTGTCGGGATTGCAATTCAGCAAGGAAAAATTGCGGGTCTTTCGGAAACCGTCGCGACTCTCTTGCCTCAAGCAGCAGCGAAAGCGCCCGGTGCAGCCGCGCTCGCAATCACGCTCGAACAAATCCTCACCGATACCTCGGGCCTGGTCTATGACTATCGAACGGGCTTGGGTGCCTTGGAAACGGCAGAAGACCCGGTTGCCTTCGCACTGCGACTTCCCGTCGAACCGCAAACGGTAGGGAAGTGGGTTTACAACGATGCTGCGATTTCGTTGCTGTCCCCAATTCTTGTGCAAGCCCATGGCATGCCCGTGGACCAGATCGCGCAGCGTGACCTGTTCCTTCCGCTTGGCATTGAAAGGCTCGCGGCAGTCCGCGACAAGGCGGGAAATTACATGAGCTACAGAGGCCTGCGCTTACGCGCACGGGACCTTGCCAAGGTCGCCTGGACGATGACCAACGACGGTCGATGGGGCAATAAGCAAGTTGTGCCGGCACAGTGGGTGAAGGACAGCATGAGTTTTCGCGTGCCGACCACCTGGAGTGCCGCACCTATGCAGAAAACCGGCTACGGCTATCTATGGTTCGCCGGCCATTTGAGCGGCAGGCCCGCTTATTGGGCGTGGGGCTATGGGGCGCAGTTTGCGCTTGTAGTTCCATCGCTTCGGCTCGCGGTGACGACAACGGCCGACAACCCTGCACCTCGTGACCTCGCCACGCAGACCAATGCCGTGATGACTGTCGTGGCGCGGATCGTAGAGGCCGCCGGATGACCGCTTTGTTGATCGGTTGATGGCAGCAATGGGTCGATAGTGCCAGTTCGCGCAGGCGCACAGCGGACGTTCAACCCAACCCGATCCGCTGGCGGCACGGCGCGTTGACGAGCGTCCGAGCGTGCCGCGGCGCTTGGCCGATCGTTCGGCTACCTCCGGAGCGCTGCAGCGTCCGCATTGAGGCAGCAAGCGGCCGGTCGATAGCTCGAAGCGACCGACCGCAACCGCTGCATAGCGGCCGGAGCTGTGGGGGATTATTGGGGGACTGGCTGGTGCGAGGCAACGCACACCAGGGCAATGATGCGACTCTCTTCCAAGAGCCTGCTCTTATGAATCAACAAGGTACGCGCGGCGACAGAACTACGAACCAAGGGGTCGTGGGTTCGAATCCTGCCAGCCGCACCAAAAAACAAGAAATGATTCAACCGCTTAGAGGCGCAAGCCCCTAGGCTGTTTGTTCTTGCTTGAGCGTCTCGAACTCACTGCGCTGAAGCGGCCCCGTGCGTGCGCATCTGCTGAAAGGCGTGCGAGGCCTGGGGCCCGCAGTTCTCTCCCGCCGCCAGAGACCGCGCCCGCTGCAGATCCGGTTGCGCCGAACCGTCGTCGATGGCGTTCAGAAGTGGCAACAGCATGCCTCTGGCGGACGCCCGCTCGGCGGAACCTGCCGCAGCCACCTCAAAGAGGCTGATGGCAATCCGCAACGACCAGAAACGCGCGCCCTGTTCCACGCTGAGCTCGAATGCCGCGCGGAGCTCGGCGATACAGCGGACCCGGCCGGCTTCATCGTGCGGATCAAGCGCCGCCAGTGCGGCCAGGCGCAGTACCTCTGGTGCGCACCAGCCCACCTCGCCCCGACGTGCCCGGGCCAGCGTGATGGGGTCCGGCGCGGCCAACTGCAATGCGGCGCATATGTCCATGAGCACGGCGTTCTTGGCCAGCAATTGGCCCTCGGCGCGGTCGGGCAGCAGCGGCCGGCCGGCCAGAAGGCAGTCGAACACCTGGGCGAACGATTGCCAGTACGGCACGTTGCCGCGCAAGGAATGGTTCAGCAGTTGGTGGTTCCACAGGGCCGCTGCCTGCGTGTCGCCGCGCCAGATGGCAATGGGAATCGCCGCGAAAGCAAGCGGATGGATCTTGATGTAGATGTGGGCCTCGTCGTCACTCACGACGATGTCCTGAACCATCGCCCAGGCCACCCGGAAATCACCGCGCAGCCAATGGATGCGAGCCAGTCTGATCTGCATGGAGAGCTGAAAGGGCAGCGGGCTCTGAAAGCGCGACTCGAGCCCATCGGCGTCCAGCTTCATCACCCGGTGAGCCAACCGCTCCGCGGCATCGTGCTGGCCCAACTCGTGCAATGCAATCGCCGTGAGCCGGTCTCCTACGGCGACAGACAGCATTTCCAGATCCCCTTGCGCGAGCTCCCGTATTTCCTCGCAGCGGCTCAACACCTGCAGATAGTCACCTCGACCGAAAGCGCTCGCGCACAGGGCGAAGAGCGCCTCGATCTTGTCCCCAGGGCCGTCGAACCGGTCCACGAGGCGTCGATCAATGGCCATCCCGCGCTGGTGACTTTCGCTGTCTGCCAGCGTCTGGCCTGACAGGAAGGTCTGCAGCAGTTGCAAACGCGTGAGAAGGCGCGTGCCCGCCACGCCGGCACGCCCAGCCTTGTCGACCGCGGCGATCAGGTGGAGACCGTACTCTTCGAACAGGCCCGCCATGTGCCACTTCGGCATGGACTCGGCGACCACCTCCAGACCGAGCGCGAGGTCGTTCTCCTCCAGCAACGTCCAGGTGATCGCGGCGCGCAGTTCGGCGATGGCCGACGCCAGCGCAGCGCTGCGGCGAAAGCGGGAGAGTTGCTGCTGGCCCTTGTTCGAATCCACCGTGCAGCCCAGCACGAAGACGGCATGCCGGCGGTGCACCTGTGCAGCTTCCGGCATGGCCGCAAGGATCCGCTCGGCGAACAGGCGGGTGACGTAGAGCAGCCGATGGCGCGGTGAACCACCGCTGCCCGTCTCAAGCACCATCAGCGACTTCCCGCACAGGCTCAGCACGCTGTCAATGACCTGCCGTTCGGCCAGTTCGGGGCCGGCTGCAACAGCAACGGCGGCATCCAGGTCGAAGGCACTTCTGAACACCGCCAGGCGTTGCAGCACCCGCCGTTCGGTCTCGGTCAGCAGCTCGTAGCTCCAGCTCATCACCGCATGCAGGGTCTGGTGACGGCTCATGGCGGTACGCCGCCCCCGCGTCAGCAACTCGAAGGCGCTTTCCAGGCGCAGCAGCAGCCCTTGCGCACCCAGACTGTTCACGCGGGCGGCGGCGAGCTCGATCGCCAGCGGAATGCCGTCGAGATACTCGCAGAGCTGCCTGATCGCCGACACGTTGGCGTTGGTCAGGACAAACGACGCGCAGGCCGCCCTCGCACGCTCAACGAACAGCTGGATGGCGGGGTAGGCCAGCGCATCATCGACGGACAGCAGGGCATCAGGCGCCGGCACGCCCAGCGGCGGCAGCCTGAACACCCATTCCGCCTCAGCCTCCAACGGCTCCCGGCTCGTCGCCAGGATGCGCAATTGCGGGCAACTGCGCAGCAACCGGTCGGCCAGTGCCGCGACGGCGTCGATCACGTGCTCGCAGTTGTCCAGCACGAGCAGGGCCT
This sequence comes from Rhizobacter sp. P3_B12, assembly GCF_056402895.1. Taxonomy (NCBI): domain Bacteria; kingdom Pseudomonadati; phylum Pseudomonadota; class Betaproteobacteria; order Burkholderiales; family Sphaerotilaceae; genus Rhizobacter; species Rhizobacter sp. P3_B12. The sequence goes on from NZ_JBFUGN010000007.1 coordinate 16,328, forward strand.
GCTGGCGGCTGAGAGCGTTCTCGAGCGTCGCCCAGGGCTCGCCGCGCGCGACATCGAGGCCGCAGGACTGCCCGACCTCGACGACCACCAGTGCCGGGTCGGTCAGCATGGAGAGATCGACGAAGAACGATCCCTGCTCGTGCAGCGGTGTCTGGTGCTCCGCCGCGGCGAGGGCGACCGTCGTCTTGCCCATGCCGCCGGCGCCGACGACGCAGACGAGGCGCTCCCGGGACAGGAGTTCGCCGATCCTGGCGATGTCCTGGCCGCGGCCGACGGGGCGCGTGAGCAGGGGCGGCAGCTTGCGCAAGGCGTCCTTCGGGTCGTCCAGCACCTGGACTGCTGACGTCACGGTCGACGTGGATGCCCGCACCTCGCCGACGAAGGCGTAGCCCCGACCCGGCACGTTGGTGATGTACCTGGCTCCGCCCTGCCCGTCGCCGAGCACCCGCCTCAGCGCGGACATGTGGACCCGCAGGCTGGTCTCCTCGACCACCGTGCTCGGCCAGACCTGTGCGACCAGTTCCTCGCGGCTGTAGAGCCGACCGGGACTTTGCAGCAACGCCTGCAGCAGCTGCAGCGAGCGGTTGCCGGCGCGCACCGGCCCGTTGGCGTCGCGGAGCTCGCGACGGATCAGGTCGTACCGGAACGGCCCGAAGTCAAAGGCTGTCGTCTGACCGTGGGCGACCTGCTCTGCCGTGGTTGAGTCCATTTCGGGTGCCGAACTGCCGGAGTTGCACGGCGCGTCGGCATCATGGAAGAAAGTCGCTGACTTGTGGTGTGAATCGCCGYGAATTCAAAACGCCCGGCACGAGCAGCCCAGCGCGCCCCAGAAGCTGCGAGCGTCCTCGGCCGGCGCCGTGCGGTCCCAGGCGTGGGCATGCGCGTGCACGCCGCAGGCGCTCGCGCGGCCGATGGACTCGTCGCAGGTGGCATGCAGCCGGAAGGGCCTGGACAGCTGGCGGGCGATGAAGTCGTCCCGCGATCAGCCCCAGGACTTTCATGGGGCTGCGCCTACTTGGCCAGGAAGTCCTTGATGCCTTGGACGACGGCGGCCGGCTCTTCCTCCATCAACCAGTGACCGGCGCGCGGGACGACGAGCTCCGTGACGTTGGTGGCCGCGTTGCGCATCACCACGGCTTCCACCCCGGCGAACGACTTCTCGCCTCCGATGGCCAGCACGGGCATGGTGAGCTTGGTCTTCATCGACTCCACGTTGTCCTTCGCATCCTGGCGAAAGGCGTGGAACTGCGACAGTGCGCCCTTCATGGCTCCGGGCCGCGCGTAGAGCTGCGCGTAGTGGTTGCGGGTGTCTTCGTCGATCTTCTCGGGCTGGCCGCCGAAGTCGTTGTAGAAGCGGTCCAGGAAGATGCGTTCACGCCCTTGCACGAGACGGAAGACGTCCTTGCCGTAGAAGTCGAAATGCCACAGCTTGGGGTCGCGGACGATCTCTTCCCACGGCGGGATTCCGGGGGGCGGTGCGTCCATCACGACCAGCCGCGTCGTCTTGGTCGGGTACGCAGCGGCGTAGGCGTAGGCCACCATGACGCCGATGTCGTGTCCCACGACGTCAGCCTGGTCGATGCCCAGCGCGTCCAGCACGCCGCGGATGTCCTTGGCCTGGTTCTTCTTCTCGTAGCCGTCCTCGGGCTTCGCCGACAGACCGATGCCGCGCAGGTCGGGCGCGACGACGCGGTGGTTCCTGGCCAACTCGGTGGCCAGCGGCGTCCACATGTCGCCGGTGTCGCCAAAGCCGTGGAGAAGCACCACGGCCGGGCCACTGCCGCCGACGCGAACGTGCAACGTCGTGCCGTTGGTCGCAATGTCCTGCAGCTTGAACGTGGCGGGATAGGGTTTGGGCTGTGCCATCGCGTGCGGCGTGGCCATGAGCGCGGCGGCGGACAGCAGCGCGGCGCCGAGCAGGTACTTGGAGGAAGAGAACATGCAAACTCCTTGGTGGTTGCGGTTGGGGAATTCAGGTGCGCGTGATGGACAGGCCGCCATCGACCAGCGAAGCGGTGCCCGACACGAAGGACGAGTCGTCCGACGCGAGGTAGAGGGCCGAGCGGGCCAGTTCCTCCGGCGTGGCCACGCGCTTGAGTGCGTGCAGCCCGGTGATGAAGGCCTGCGACTCGGGCGTGTCGTTCATGTCGCGGTACATGTGGGTGTCGACGGCGCCGGGCAGCAGCGCGTTCACGCGCACGCCCTGCGGGCCGAACTCGGCCGCCAGCGCTTGTGTGAGCCCGATGAGGCCCGACTTGCTTGCCGCGTAGGCCGCCACGCCCGGGAACGCCGCGCTGTAGCCGACGAAGGTGGACGTGAAGATGACCGAGCCGCCACCGTTCTTCAGCATCTGGGCGATCTGGTGCTTGGCACCGAGGAAGGCGCCGGTGAGGTTGACGGCCAGCGCGTCGGCAAAGCCGCGCGCCGACACGCCGGTGGACGCGCCCGCCTCGCCCAGCGTGCCGGCGTTGTTGAAGGCCACGTCCAGTCGACCGAAGCGCTGCACGGCCAGCGCCACCAGCGCCTGGGCATAGGCTTCGTCGCGCACGTCCCCGGCGAGCGACAGTGCCGTGCCGCCGCGGGCGTCGATCTCGCAGGCCAGGTTCTTCAGTTCGGCCGCGCGGCGCGCCCCCACGACGACCTTCGCACCCTCCGCGGCGAACAGCAATGCGGTGGCGTGGCCGATGCCGGAACTGGCGCCGGTGATGAGAGCGACCTTGCTCTTGAGACGTTGACTCATGTGGAACTCCCGACCTGTGTTTGACGGCCTGAAGGTTGGACGATGGCGGCGTGAAGCGCGAGTGAATCGGCGCGATTCGTCGTCAAGGGCGGTGTGAAGGCCGGCGTGAAGCGCCGCGCTCGCAACGCTTCACGTCGCTTCACTGGTCATGGCGCGCCGGCATGCAGAACATGGCCATGCCGGGCCCGAGCCCAACCCAGGAGAAGACCATGCCGATGCACACTGCCACCCGCGTCCGGGTGACCCACTCCGAACCGCTCGTCAACCGCGGGATCGTGGCCACGCTGGGCGCGGACAGCCGTTTCCAGGTGGACGAGCAACGAACGGCCAACGTCGGCCCGGCCGGTGGCGAGGCGGCGCTTGTGCATGTGCTCGTCACCGACCTGCCCCTGGGCATTGCCGCGGCGCTGCACCGCGGCCCGTCGGCGCCGGCCGTGCTGGTGCTCTCCCATCTGGACGGCGAACTGAGCATCCGCGGCGCACTCGAGCGCGGGGTGAAGGGCTACCTGACGCACGACTGCCTGCCCGAGCAGTTGGTGGACGCCGTGATGGCGCTGGCCCGCGGGCAACGCTACCTTCAGGGCAGCGTGGTACAGCGCCTGGCCGACACGGTGGCGCAGGACCTGCCGACGCCTCGCGAGATCGATGTGCTGCGGCTGATGGCCACCGGCCTGTGCAACAAGGCCATCGCCGCCGAACTGAACATCGGCTGCGGCACCGTGAAGACGCACGTCAAGGCGCTGCTGGACAAGCTGGACGCTCGCACGCGCACGGCGGCAGCGGACATTGCCAAGCGCCGCGGCCTGCTGGACCCGGTGGCCGACGGTTGTGCGCCAGACCGCCGGCCGCTTCGCCGTCGCACCGGTCCGACGAGCCGCCGCTTCCAGGCAGATCGACTCGCGCCCACCTGAGGGCTTCGCGAAGATTCACGCGGATTCACGCCCGCCCGGCTCGACGCCGTTGATGATTCCACCGCGCGCATTCCCGTTGCGCGGAGGAAGGTTCGCATGTTCGTTGTTGGGGGAGTCGAGGCCGAAGACCGTCAAGCCGATGCGATGCATCGCGCCGCCCGCGTGCTGCTCCCGGTCGCCATGGCGCTGGGTTCGCAGGCCGTCCAGGCGCAGGCGGAGAACGTGCTGCCGCCCGTCCTCATCACCGCCGAGCGCATGCCGGGCACCGCGGACAAGGTCCCTGTGTCGGTGGCCGTCATCTCGCAGGAAGACATCGAGAAGAAGGGCCTTTTCCAACTCAACGACCTGGTCGGCATCGTCGCCGGCATGGCCGTGCCCAACGGCTACAGCAACATGCCGCAGACCGTCGGCCTGCGCGGCGTGGGCGTGTCCCAACCCGCCATGGCGCAGGCGGTGGGCATCTATGTGGACGACGTGCCGCTGCTGCGCGGCTATGCGACGGCGTTGTGGGACTTGCCCGACGTGGTGCGCTACGAAGTGCTGCGTGGCCCACAGGGCACGTTGTACGGACAGAACTCGACGGCCGGCGCGGTCAAGCTGGTGTCTGCCGACCCCGATGAGATCGCGGGCTCCTGGATCGGTGTGGGCGTGGGCAACCTGGGCCAGCGCGAGGCGCGCGGGCTGTTCGCCGGCAAACTGACACCGGACCTCAGCGCCTCCCTGGCCATCTCGCGTCGCAGCAACGATGGCTTCGCCCACAACGCCACCCGGCACGAGGACATCAACAAGCTCGACGCCACGCAGTTCCGCGCCAAGGTCAAGGTGCTCGCGGGACCGACGGCCCACATCGTCTTCGCTGTGGACCACCTGCTGGACCGCTCGGACACGAACACGATCAACTTCCCGCTCAACCACCCTGGTGCGGCGCCGCGCGTGTCGTTCAACGCGTCGGACGCCGGCGCGTTCAAGCGCAAGGCGGGCGGTGCTTCGGCGACGGTCGAGTGGGACGTGGCGGCCGGGACCAAGCTGCGGTCCATCACGTCCTATCGGGGCTACACCGACGACCCCACGGTGGCCGACTGGAGCGGTCTCGAAGTGGAACGCTACGAGATCTCGCAGCAGGTGCGCCAGCGCACCTTCTCGCAGGAGTTGCAGGTGACCCGGCGTGGTGACGGCCTGGACTTGGTGGCCGGCGCGATGCTGGTGCGAGATCGCTTCCACTTCAACCGCTACGTCATGTCCTTTCCGGTGGCCGCCGCGGCACCGGGTTACACGCAGGCTCTCACCGACCAGCAGACCCAGGATGTCGGCCTTTACGCTCAAGCCCACCCGCGCCTGAGCGAACGACTCTCGGCCACCCTCGGCCTGCGCGCGTACCACGCCCGGCAGGACGCCGCGAWTGCCTTCTGGCGAACGAACGCGCAGTTCGTGCCCACGCAACAGGTCTACGATGCGCCCGACCTGCACACCAGCGAGGGCGGACTGTTGCCCCGCGTCGGGCTCGACTACAACGCCACGCCGACGACGCTGATGTACGCGAGCGTGGCCCGCGGCGAAAAGTTCGCGGGCTTCAACCGCGCGGCGGAGTCGCTGATCTCGGCGGGCGTGGCAGCTCATCCCGAGAAGGTCACGACCTATGAGGCAGGTGTGAAGCTGCGCTCCGCACCGCGCCGGTTGAACTTCAGCGCCGCGGCGTTCTACAACGACTACCGGGACTACCTGGCCTCGCTGGGCGGCACCACCGTCAACGGTTCGCTGGTGGCGGACTCCGTCTTCCTGAACGCCGCCAAGGCCCGCACCTATGGGCTGGACCTGGAGGCCGAACAAGGCTTGACCTCGGCCATCAGCGCCACCGGCTCGCTCGAGTGGCTGCGCTCCAGCTTCAAGAGCTTCCTGAATCCCAGCGGGTCTGCCGCCAGCGACTTCAGCGGTCACGAGCTGCCCTATGCCCCTCGCTGGAGTGCCGCGCTGGGACTGAAGGGCCGCACCAGCTCGGCAGGCGGACTGCTGAGCGCCGATGCGTGGCTGCAGCTGATCGCGCCGCAGTTCATCGATGCAGCCAACACCGCGGCCCTGCGCGCGCCGCGCCAGACGTACGTCAATTTCGCACTGACCTACGCCCCGGACAGCGGACGCTGGCAGGTGTCGCTGCGCGTTCGCAATGCCACGGACCGCGCCTACGCGCTGGCTCGCAACCGCATCCCGCCATTGGGCATCGACGCGGCGTACTACAACGCTCCGCGGACCGTGATGGCGAACCTCAGGTATGAGCTCTAGCGGGGTCGTGGAGGCCCGACCCGGCGCCGCACCGGCGGCCATCGCGTTCGGCCCCTTCCGTTACGACCCGACGCTGCACGAGATCAGCGACGACCGCGGCCCGGTGCGCGTGGGCAGCCGGGCGCTGCAGCTCCTGGCCGTGCTGCTGGAACAACCCGGGCGGCTGTACAGCCGCGATGAACTGGTCGCCCGCGTCTGGCCCCACACGGTGGTGGAAGAGACGAGCCTGCGGGTGCACATCTCGGCGCTGCGCAAGGTGTTGGGCGACGGCGTGGACGGCTCGCGCTATATCGCCAACGTGCCTGGYCGCGGCTATGCGTTCGTCGGGGAGACGCGGTCCTCGCCACATCACGGCGGCGGTCAGCGAGCCGCGCCGCCGCCCGGCGCCGAATGGGCGGCCACCGTGTCGCCTGCTGCACAGTCCCTGCCGCCAAGGTTGACCCGCCCGATCGGCCGCGAGCAGGCCATCGTGCAGATCGCCGAGCTGCTGGCGCGCGAGCGGCTGGTGTCCATCGTGGGCGCCGGCGGCATGGGCAAGACGACCGTGGCCCTGGCCGTTGCGGAAGGACTGAGCCGACGCTTTGCCGATGGCGCCTGCCTCGTCGAGTTGTCGCACCTGTCGGACCCGGCCCTGGTGGCTGCCGAACTGGGCCAGACGCAGGGACTGATCGTGTCCCCGGGAGACACGCTCGCCGTGCTGGAAGCTTCACTGCGCGGCAAGCAGATGCTGTTCGTGCTGGACAACTGCGAGCACGTGATCGACGCCGCAGCCACGCTCGTCAACCGGCTGATGCGCACATGCCCCGGCGTGCACTTCCTGGCCACCAGCCGCGAGCCGCTGGAGATCGAAGCCGAGTGGGTGTTCAAGCTGCCGCCGCTGGCACTGCCCGCGGCCGACGAGCCGCTGGACCTGCAGGACCTGCTCGCCTACCCGGCCATCCAGCTCTTCGTGGAACGCGCCCGGGCCAACTGCGATTCCTTCGAGCTGACCGACGTGCACGCCGCCGCAGTGCGCCAGCTGTGCGGCTTCCTGGACGGCATCCCGCTGGCCATCGAACTGGCTGCGGCGCGTGTGGACAGCCTGGGCGTGCAGGGCCTGCTGCGCCGCCTGGAGAACGCGTTCGAGTTGCTCACACGCGGCCGGCGCACGGCGCTGTCCCGCCACCGTACGCTGCAAGCGGTGATGGACTGGAGCTATGACCTGCTCAGCGACAGCGAGCGTCTGGTGCTGCAGCGGCTGTCGGTGTTCCGCGGCGCCTTCGACCTCGACGGTGCGGTGGCGATCGCGGCCAGCGCCCCATTGAGCCGGCAGCGCATCATCGAGGACGTGCTCAGCCTGAGCGCGAAGTCCCTCATCGTGAACGATTCGGCGGACGAAGACCGGCAGCTGCACCGCCTGCTCTTCATCACCCGGCTGTACGCCGAGAAGCGACTGGCCGACAGTGACGACGCACCGGCGGTCCATCGGCGACATGCCACGTTCATCGTCGAAGGCTTGCAGCGCGCGCGGGAGGCGGGTGCCGGCATGTCGCAATACCACTGGTCGCCCGCACTGGGCTCGTCCATCGCCGACGTGCGGGCGGCGATCGAATGGGCGCTGATCGAAGAGCGCGACCTGGGCCTGGGCATCCAGCTGACCGCCTTCGCCAAGCGCATCTACTGCGATGCCGGCATGGTGGAGGAATACCTGCGCCACATCGAGACAGCCTTGACCAAGCTCCCCCGGGCGGGTGTTGACCGGGAGGCGCTGGCGCTGGAGCTGCCGCTGCGCATCGCCGCGACCTTCATGATGGGCTATGTGCCCGAGGGCACCCGGCACCACCCCGCCCTTTTCTCACGCCTTCGCCAGCTGCTGGGGATTCTGGGATCGGATGGCGAGAGGATCGAGGCGCTCTTCGGCATGAGCACGACATCCTATGGCCAGGGCGACTACCGGCTGTCGCTCGCTTGCTGCCAGGAAATCCGCCAGCTCGCCACCGGCGGGTTCGAGCCGCTGTCCATCGCCATCTCCGACCGCATGTCGGCGCTGTGCCTGCATTCACTGGGAGACCACGACGCTGCCGAGCCGTTGGCCTGGCGGGTCATCGCTTTCAACGGCGCGCGTGTGGGCCGGCAGTTCCTCAGCGAAGTGCCCTTCGGCGTTTCGATGCGCATCCAGCTGGCGCGCATCCAGTGGCTGCGAGGAGACTTCGGTCCCGCATGGGGAACGCTGGCACAGGCCCTTGACGGAAGCGCCAATGCGCACGTCTTCGCGCGCTGCCAGGTGCTGGGCATGGCCGCCGTGCCCATGGCGATCTGGCGGGGCGATGCAGCGTTGGCAAACCAGTGGATCCAGGAGTTGCGGGGCCTGTCGGAGCGCGAAGGCCTGGCTTACTGGCTGGCATATGCCCAGGCATTCAGGCGCGCATTGGCGGGTGAAGCGATCCCGCCTGGCAGCGCGGTGGATGCGGCCATGGCCGGCTRCCCGCCGCTGGGCGACATGGTGGCAACGATCCGGGCATCGCGCCCTCCGGCGGCGACGCAGGCACGGGTCGACCAGGGCGCTGTGGGCTGGTGTGCGCCTGAGGTGATGCGCCTGGTGGCGCTCGACGAACATCGCGGCGCGCCGGCTACTGCCGCGGCGCGGTTGCAACAGGCCCTGCAGCTGGCCGAGAAACAGCGCGCGAAATTCTGGATGCTGCGGATCGCGCTGAGCATGGCCACCATGGCCACGGACAACAGCGCCCTGCCTGGCGCCCTGGCGACGCTGCGTTCTCTGCTTGCGTCCATCGACGATGGCAGCGCCGTCCCGGAGCTGGTGGCCGCGCGCACGCTGCTGCAGAGCGTCACATGAACAAGCACTTCCACGAACCGGATTCACACGCCAATGCCGCGCCGACCAGCGGGGCCCGGCCGCACGCGCCGGCCCAGGTCTCGCTGCCCGATCTGCCTCGACATTTCGTCGGGCGCGATGAAGTGACCGGCAAGCTGGCGAACACGCTGACCGAGCGGCGGTTGGTGTCCGTGGTGGGGCCGGGCGGGCTCGGCAAGACGACGCTCGCCGTGGCGGTGGCCCGGCGGCTGTCGGCGACGCTCGCGGGCGGCATCTGCTTCCTGGACCTGGCACGGCTCAGCGCCGGCGAGGTGCTGGAAGCCGAGCTGGGCCTGGCGCTGGGCATGGAGGGCTTGCACGGCGTGTCGCGTGAAGACCTCAGGCAACGGCTGGCCGGCCGGCACATGCTGCTGGTGCTGGACAGCTGCGAGACGGTCATCGACGCCGCCGCCAGCATGGCGGAAGACTTGTCGGCCTCGGTGCCCGGGATCCTGATCCTGGTGACGAGCCGCGAGCCGCTGCGTGCCAAGGGCGAGTGGGTGCACCGGCTCGCGCCGTTGGCATCCCCGCCCGGTGCGGCGGCGCTGCCGCTGTGGCTCGCCATGACCTATCCCGCGGTGCAGCTGTTCTTCCACGTGGCGCAGTCGCGCGACGCCGCATTCGCGCCGACGTCCGACAACATCGAGCACGCCACAGCCATCTGCGGGCGGCTCGACGGCAGCCCGCTCGGCATCACGCTGGTGGCCTCGCATGCCTGCCGGCTGGGCTTGGCCCACATCGCCGCGCAGCTCGGGCCCGAACTGCTGAGCCTCAGCTCCGACGACCAGGCCGACCGGCACAGTTCGCTGGAGGCCGTGCTCGACTGGAGCTACCGCCTGCTGCAGGGCGATGAACAGCGGGCCTTCCGTGCGCTGGCGTGCCTGCGCGGCAGCTTCGAGCTGGACACCGCCGTCGCCGTCGCCGGCGGGCCACGGGCCGAGGCACTGGACACCGTGCTGAACCTTGCCGACAAGTCCCTGCTGATGACGCTGCAGGTGGGTGACACCCTGCTGTACCGCATGCCCGACATGACACGAGCCTACGCGAGCGGACAACTGGAGCGCGCCGTCACGTCGGAGTACCGGAGCGCGCGCACGCGGCACGCGCACGCGCTGATGCAATTGCTCGAGGCGGCCGAGCAGCAGTGGAACTCGATGGGCAAGGTCGAGTGGCGCCGCGCGCACGGCGTGTGGATCGAGGACGTGCGCCATGCGTTGGCTTGGGCATTCTCGGACGCGGGCGACTCGCTGCTCGGCACCGAGTTGACGGTGGCCGTGCTCCAGCTGGCCGAACAGACCGGCCTCTTCGCCGGCTTCGACGACTTCGCGCGCCGCGCCTTGAGCGAGGTGAATCGGCTCGATCCGCCGCGGCCCGAACTGGCCGTGCGGATGCACACCTTTCCGGCCTTCGGCCAACTGCGGGTCATCACAGACGAACCGCACCACATTGCCACGCTCGCCAAAGCCTTGAAGATCAGCGCAGTCCCCGGCTCGGCGGCCGCGCAACTGGGGGCGCTGGTGGCGCTGTGGGCCCACAGCTTCCAGCATGGCAACTACTGGGAATCGCTGAMCCGCACGCGCGACATCCAGCAACTGGATCGCGCCGACTGGGTGATCGACCTGACCGGCCGGCGCACGCGGTCGCAGTCGCTGCACTTCCTCGGCCATCACGCCGCCGCGCGGACGCTCGCCGCAGGCGTGCTGGAGCAGGCCGACCGGCGGATCCCGCTGATCTACACCCCGTCGCCCGTCAGCGTGGAGGTGTCGATGCGCATCGTGCTGGCCCGCATCCACTGGATCGAAGGTCGCCCCGACCAGGCCTGGCGAATGGTCGAGGAGTGCCTGTCGTTTGCCGAGCAGGATGCACCACCGTCCATCTGCCAGGGCCTGGCCTTCGCCGCCATTCCCATCGCGTTGTGGTGCGGTCGCCCGCGGGCCTGTGTCGGCTGGGCCGCGCGCCTGGTGCAACAGGCCGACCGGTACGAGTTTCCGTACTACCAGGCCTGGGGACGCCTGATCGAGGTGGTGCTGGATGCCGGCAGCGCCTCGGATCCGGCCCATGCCGAAGCGCTGAAGACACTGCCAAACGGCGAGCAGACCAAGTACCGCGACCATCTCGGCACGTTCGAGCAGGCGGGCCTGTGCACCGACACTTTCGCGCGTGCGCAGGCCGGCGCCGTGGGATGGTGTGCGCCGGAGATCATCCGCCTGCGCGCCGAGCACACGGCTGCGGCCGACGGGCCGGACGCTCAAGCCATTGCCACCGGATTGCTGGAACACGCGCTGGCCCTCGCACGCGCCCAAGGCGCGCTGGGGTGGGAGCTGCGCGCCGCCATCAGCGCGGCGCGGCTGGCCCGGCGTTGGGGCCATGCCGCGGGAGGCCTTGCGTTGCTGCAGTCGGTCTACGCCAGGTTCAACGAAGGCTTCGCGACGCGCGACCTGAGACTGGCTCGCGAGCTGATGGGCGGCTAAGTCACCGCCTGCCGCTGCCGGCCGCGCGGCGAGAGGTAGGTGAGGCCCAACGCCGCCACGATGGTGCACGCGACGACGGCAAACATCGCCTCGGCGCCCTGGTTGCGCAACAGCGGCACCAGCAGCAGCGGCGCAAGCGCAGCGCCGATGCGGTTCAGCGCCCACGCGCTCGCCAGGCGCCGGCTCCGGCCTTCGGTCGGAAAGAGTTCCGCGGCGTACAGGTTCAGCGTCGACAGGTAGATGGACGTCGCCATGCCGAACACCGCGGCCGCGGTCAGCACCTGCCATGAGACATTGGACGAGACGAACATCGCCCCCGACAGCGCCAGCACCACCGAACAGGCGGCCAGGCCGTGTCGCCGGTCGATGCGGTCCAGGCTCATGGAGCTGACGAAGTTGCCCGCCATGGGGCCGACCATGGACAGACTCACCACCATCAGCGCATCGTTCAGCGCGAAGCCGCGCTGCGTCAGAACCGCGCCCGACAGGATGGGAAACGAGGACGTGGCCCACGGGCTCAGCGCGAACAGCGCATACACCAGGTGCTTGGGCCGTTCCTGCTGCAAGCCCGCCGCTGCTGCTGGCGCGTGCCGCGTCGTGCCCTGCCACGGCAGTACGCGCGAGCGCTCGAAGCGACCCAGGGCCTGCACGGCGTCAGCCATGCGGCCACGCACGGCGAGAAAACGCGGTGACTCCGGCAGCAGCGCGCCGGCGCCGGCGGTCAGCACGCACAGCATGGCCAGCACCCCGAAGGTCAGCCGCCAGGATTCCCCGCCATGCCAGGTGGAGGTGGCCATGGCCCGCAGGAACATCAGAGTGCAGAAAGGCCCCACGGTCGACAGCCCGATGCACCAGAACGTCATCACGCCGCGCTGCTTGGGGGGCAGCACGTCGGCCAGCAGCGAGACGACGAGCGGCGGCAGCACGCCAAGCGCCAGGCCGGCCAGGCCGCGGCAGACGGTCAGTTGCAGGATGTCGCGTGTGAAACCGGCCGCCAACGACGTGACGGCGATCCAGAGCAGCACACCGATCAGCACGCCCCGGCGCCCGATGCGGTCGGCCAGCCAGCCGAACAGCGGTGCACCCATGACGGCGCCCACGTAGACGGAGGACAGCAGTGCCGACAGCTCGCCGGACGACGCCTTGTTCGTGCCGCTGGAGAAGATGGCCGACAAGGCGCCACTGAGCGACATCTCGCTGATCGTCACCGTCGTGGCGAGCGTGCACACCAGCACCAGCCAGCCGTGCAACCACGTCAACGGCAAGCGATCCAGTCTGGAGCCGATGTCGGTCGCGTCATGAGCAGCAGCCAAGGTTTTCTTTCCTGTCGTGTGAAGCGCCGGACCTTAAGCGATTGCCCAGCGGCTGGATCGTGCCTCGCCGTGGATTCACGACGATTCACATCGCGGCCGCAACCCTTGCCGAAGGGCGGCTGGCGAGACGCTGCAGCTCCAGCGCATGTCGCGCGCGGACGCCGCCGTCGTCCGGCAGCTCTGCCAATCGCTCCATCGCGTACAGGCGCGTCGTGTTCAGCAGCCGGTAGCAGGTACCGTCGTCCAGCTCGCAGCCCTGCGGGCAGGGTTGCAGCAGCGACTTGTCCACCAGCCGCAGCACGGCATCCTCGATGCTGGCCCCACCTGGCGACCGCTCCACCACGGCCACCGCGCTGGTCAGCGAGAACGGTGCGTCGAAGACCGCGAGACTGCGCAGCACGCGTCGCTCCAGGTCGTCGAGCAAGCCATAGCTCCAGTCGATGGCGGCCCGCAACGATTGGTGCCGCAGCTGGGCACCGCGGCGCCCGCGGGTCAACAGCAGCAGCCAGTCGTCGGGTCGTGCGAGCAGCCCTTTCAGGCCCACGGCGGGCATCCGCCAAGCGGCGAGTTCCAAGGCGAGTGGCATGCCGTCGAGCTGGCGGCACAGCTCGCGCAGGTCCGGCACGTCGGTGTCATCGAACACCGTGTTGTCGGACGCCGCCCGGGCGCGTTCGACGAACAGGGCGACTGCGGGCGACTGCAGCGCTTCGGCCAGGGTCCGCACCTTGTCCGGCGTAGCGGCCAGCGGCTCCAGCCGCAGCACGTGCTCGCCCGCCACGTTCAGCGGCTCGTGGCTGGTGCAGATGAGCCGCAACCGCGGCGCTTGGGCCGCGATGGCTTCGGCCAGCGTAGCGGCTTCCTCCAGCACGTGCTCGCAGTTGTCCAGCACGAGCAGCATGTCGGTATCGCGCAGGGTCGCAACGAGCCTGGGCAGGTCTGCGCCGGGCCGGTCCAGCGCGCCGGACACGTGTGCGACGACACCGCCCCTGCGCACCTGGGAGAGGCCGACCCAGTTCGCACCACCGGAGAAGCCCGGTGCGTTGAGTGCCAATGCATGCTGGGCCGTGCTGGTC
>NZ_JBFUGN010000008.1:0-28165 GCF_056402895.1 Rhizobacter sp. P3_B12
CTGCGGCGGCATGTCGGGGCGTTCGATGTCGGGCGGCGCCACCAGCAGCGCGCCGCGCACGCGGGCCGTGTGCCGCGAGTGCGCGGCCCACGCGGCGACCAGCTGGCAGCCGAGGCTGTGCGCCGCGAGCAGCACCGGCCGCTCGTCCTGCAGCAGCACGTCCTCGAGCCGGGCCATCCAGTCGCCGCGTTTCGGCCACAGCCAGTCGGCCTGCTCGACGCGGAGGTCGCCGTGTTCACGTTCCCAGAGGCTTTGCCAGTGACCGGGGTCGGAGTTCTCCCAGCCGGGGAGCAGGAGCACCCGCACGTCGTGCAGGGCTTGCGGATCAGCGTTTGTCATGCAGGTGGCTTATCCTCGCGGTCCGAGTTCTTTTCAGGTGGGTGGACGATTCAATGAAGCATCGCGTGTTTGTCGACGGCCAGGAAGGCACGACCGGTCTGCGCATCAACGAGTACCTGGCGGCGCGCAGCGACGTCGAAGTGTTGCGCATCGATGCCGACCGGCGCAAGGATGCCGCCGAACGCGCCCGCCTGCTGAATGCCGCCGACGTGGCCTTCCTGTGCCTGCCCGATGCGGCGTCGCGCGAAGCCGCGGCGCTGGTGACGAACCCGAACACCTGCCTGATCGACGCCAGCACGGCCCACCGCACGGTGCCGGGCTGGGTGTTCGGCCTGCCCGAACTGGCGGCCGACCAGCGCGCGAAGATCCGCGGCAGCAAGCGCCTCGCGAACCCCGGTTGCCATGCCAGCGCCTTCATCCTGCTGATGCGTCCGCTGGTGGATGCCGGCCTCGTGTCGGCGTCGCTCGGCGTCAGCGCCACGTCGATCACCGGCTACTCCGGCGGCGGCAAGAAGATGATCGAGCAGTACGAGGCGGGCGGCGACGCACGGCTCGATGCGCCGCGGCCCTATGGCCTGACGCTCGCGCACAAGCACATTCCCGAGATGATGGCCCACACCGGGCTCACGACGAAGCCGGTCTTCATGCCAATCGTAGGCAAGTTCTACAAGGGCTTGGCGGTGAGTGTGCCCTTGCATTTGGCGAGCCTGTCGGCGGGTGCCAGCCCGGAGTCGCTGCATGCAGCGCTGACGCAGCGCTACGAGGGCGAGCGCTTCATCCGCGTGATGCCGTTGCGCGATGCGGCGACGCTCGAAGAGGGCTTCTTCGATGTGCAGGCCTGCAATGACAGCAACCGCGTCGACCTGTTCGTGTTCGCGAACGAGAGCCAGGTGCTGCTGATGTCGCGGCTGGACAACCTCGGCAAGGGCGCCAGCGGCGCGGCGGTGCAGACGATGAACGTGCACCTCGGGCTGGACGAAGGCATGGGGCTGTAAGGCGGCGGGCTGGGGCTCAGGCGGCCACGGTCTCCTGGGCCCGCGCGACCATCTCGGCCGCGAATTCGACGAAGGCCTGCGCGCCCCGCGAGGCCGGGTCGAACACCACGCCGGGCAGGCCGTAGCTGGGCGCTTCGGCCAGGCGCACGTTGCGCGGGATCACGCTGTTGAACACCTTGTCGCCGAAGTGGGTCTTCAACTGATCGCTGACCTGCTGCTGCAGCGTGATGCGCGGATCGAACATCACGCGCAGCAGGCCGATCAGCTGCAGCTCGGGGTTCAGGTTGGCGTGCACCTGCTTGATGGTGTTGACCAGGTCCGACAGGCCCTCGAGCGCGAAGTACTCGCACTGCATCGGCACCACGACGCCATGGGCGCTGCACAGGCCGTTCAAGGTCAGCAGGCTCAGCGACGGCGGGCAGTCGATCAGCACGAAGTCGTAGTCAGTGGACACCGCCTCGAGCGCCGCCTTCAGCCGCTTGTCACGCCGCTCCAGCTTGACCAGCTCGACCTCGGCGCCCGCCAGCTCGCGGTTCGCGCCCAGCACGTCGTAGCCGACTTTCTCGCTGCGCTGCCGGGCCTCGGYGATCGTGGCCGACTCCAGCAGCACGTCGTAGACGCTCAGCGACAGCGCGCGCTTGTCGATGCCCGAGCCCATCGTCGCGTTGCCCTGCGGATCCAGGTCGACGACGAGCACGCGCTGGCCGATCAGCGCCAGGCCAGCGGCCAGGTTGACGGTGGTCGTCGTCTTGCCGACGCCGCCTTTTTGGTTCGCGATGCAGAAGATGCGGGTCATGGAGGAGGGCGCTGCTGGAAGAGGGATCAGTTGCTGCCGAGGCGGATGCCGAAGCCGATCAGGAAGATACCAGCCGCCTTCTGCAACCACGCCGTCCATCGGCGGTGCTGGCGAACTTTGTTCGACACCGACTGCGCAAAGGCGCACAGCGCCAGGCAGTAGGCGAGGGTGATCAGTGCGATCGTCGCGGCCATCGCGGCAAAGGTGACCGCGCCGCGCTGCGTGGCGGGGTCGATGAAGAGCGGGAAGAAGGCCATGTAGAACACGATGGCCTTCGGGTTCAGCAAGGTGATCAGGAAGGCCTGGCGCGCATAGTCGCGCGGCTCGATGCGGATGGGCGAGGCGTCGCCGGGCCGGGCCAGCAGCAGCCGCAGGCCGATCCAGGCCAGGTAGGCGGCACCGCCGTACTGCACCCACCGAAACGCCGTGGGGTGCGAGGCGAGCAAGGCCGCGACGCCGCCCACGGCCAGCCACAGCAGCACCTGGTCGCCGGCGATCACGCCGAAGGTGGCGGCGGCACCGGCGCGGAAGCCGCCCTTGGCGGTCGAGGTCAGCAGGGCCAGCGTGCCCGGGCCGGGCAGGGCGAGGAACAGCACGATGGCCAGGCAGAACGAGCCGTAGTCGGAGATGCCGAGCACACTCATCCGGCAGCCTTCGGGCGGATCCAGACCAGGCAGCGCTCGGCATCCAGGTCCGGAACGGTCAATGGTTCCACGTGAAACACATCGAGCGTGACCGGCAACTCGGCGATCTCGGTGGTCGGTGACTTGCCCTTCATCGCCATCCAGAGGCCACCCGGGGCCAGGTGCTTTTCGGTCAACCGGGTGAAGTCGCTCAGCGAGGCGAAGGCGCGGGAGGTGATCACGTCGGCGCGGGCGGGTGGCATCTCCTCGACCCGCGCGTGCTCGGAACGCAGTTGCCGCAAGMCCAGCTCGGCAGCGGCCTGCTGGATGAAGCTGGCCTTCTTGCCGACGGTGTCGACGCAGGTGATGTGCCACGACGGCTCGGCGATGGCGAGCACGACACCCGGCAGGCCGGCGCCGCTTCCGACATCGAGCATCCGCAACGGCCGCCCCGCGGCATGCCGGCGCAACGGCCCGACGACCGACAGGCTGTCGAGCAGGTGGTGGGTCAGCATCTCGGACGGGTCACGGACGGCGGTCAGGTTGTAGACCCGGTTCCACTTCGCGATCAGTGCCTGGTAAGCCAGCAGCCGGGCCTGCTGGTCGGCATCGAGCGCCAGCCCGAGCCGGTCCAGTCCGCTGGCGAGGGTGTGGGCCTCAGGCGGCTGCATCGGTCGGCGTGCTGTCGTTGCCGGCGCGATCGGCGGCCATGAACCCCTTGAAGCGACCCTTCTTGAGGTGGATCAGCAGCAGCGAGATCGCGGCCGGGGTGATGCCGGAAATGCGAGAGGCCTGCCCCAGGGTCTCCGGCCGATGCTTCGCCAGCTTTTGGCGGGCCTCGAAACTGAGCGCGGTGACCTGGGCGTAGTCCAACTCGGCGGGCAGGCGCAGGCTCTCGAAGTGAACAGTCCGCTCGACTTCATCGTTCTGCTTGGTGATGTAGCCGGCGTACTTGATGCTGATCTCGGCCTGCTCGATCACGGTGTCGGCGAGCGTCTGGCCCAATTCGGCGTGAAGCGCTGGGCGCGAAACGCCAGCCTCCGGCTTTGCGATGGCGGCGATGGCGGCGACCGCATCGAAATCCACCCCGGGGCGGCGCAGCAGATCGGCCAGGCTGTATTCATGCTCGATGGCTTTGCCCAACAGTCGCTCGGCATCCGCAGCCGGCAGCAGGTTGGGGTGCACCCAGGTCGAGCGCAGGCGTTCGGTTTCACGTGAAACAGCATCGCGCTTGCGGTTGAATGCCTCCCAGCGCGCGTCGTCCACCAGGCCCATGTCGCGGCCGGCTTCGGTGAGCCGGAGGTCGGCGTTGTCCTCGCGCAGCTGCAGCCGGAACTCGGCGCGGCTGGTGAACATGCGGTAGGGCTCGGTGACGCCCTTCGTGATCAGGTCGTCGACCAGCACGCCGAGGTAGGCCTGGTCGCGGCGAGGTGTCCAGGCGTCCAGCCCCCGCACCTGGCGGGCGGCGTTGATGCCGGCGAACAGGCCCTGGGCTGCCGCTTCCTCGTAGCCGGTCGTCCCGTTGATCTGGCCCGCGAAGAACAGGCCGCCGATGGCCTTCGTCTCGAAGCTGGCCTTCAGGCCGCGCGGATCGAAGTAGTCGTACTCGATCGCATAGCCCGGTCGCAGGATGTGGGCGTTTTCCAGCCCTTGCATCGAACGCACCGCGGCGAGCTGGATGTCGAAGGGCAGGCTGGTGCTGATGCCGTTCGGGTAGAACTCGTGGGT
The DNA here is from genome assembly GCF_056402895.1 of Rhizobacter sp. P3_B12. Taxonomy (NCBI): domain Bacteria; kingdom Pseudomonadati; phylum Pseudomonadota; class Betaproteobacteria; order Burkholderiales; family Sphaerotilaceae; genus Rhizobacter; species Rhizobacter sp. P3_B12. Next base: position 4,482 of record NZ_JBFUGN010000008.1, read on the forward strand.
CGTCAGGCCTTCGGGCTCCAGGAAGATCTGGTGCGAGTCCTTGTCGGCGAAGCGATTGACCTTGTCTTCGATGCTCGGGCAGTAGCGGGGCCCCACACCTTCAATCACGCCGGTGAACATCGGGCTGCGGTCAAAACCGCTGCGGATGATCTCGTGCGTTTGTTCGTTGGTGTGCGTGATCCAGCAGGGCAGCTGTTGCGGGTGCTGCGAGGCATGGCCCATGAAGCTGAACACCGGCACCGGATCCAGGTCGCCGGGTTGCTCGGTCAGCTTCGAGAAATCGATCGTGCGGCCGTCCAGCCGCGGCGGCGTGCCGGTCTTCAGGCGCCCCTGCGGCAACTTCAGCTCTTTCAGCCGGGCCGACAGCGAGATGGCCGGCGGATCTCCGGCGCGGCCGCCGGCATGGTTCTGCAAGCCGACATGGATGCGCCCGTCCAGGAACGTGCCCGCGGTCAGCACGACGGTGCGGGCGCGGAACCGGATGCCGACCTGGGTGACGGCGCCGACCACGCGATCGCCCTCGACGATCAGGTCGTCGACGGCCTGCTGGAACAGCGTCAGGTTCGGCTGGTTCTCCAGCCGGCGGCGGATGGCCGCCTTGTAGAGAATGCGATCCGCCTGCGCGCGGGTCGCGCGAACCGCGGGGCCCTTCGAGCCATTGAGGATGCGGAACTGGATGCCGGCTTCGTCGGTCGCGACCGCCATCGCGCCGCCGAGCGCATCGACTTCCTTGACCAGGTGCCCCTTGCCGATGCCGCCGATCGACGGGTTGCAGCTCATCTGCCCGAGCGTCTCGATGTTGTGCGTCAGCAGCAAGGTGCTGCAACCCATGCGCGCGGCGGCGAGTGCGGCCTCGGTGCCGGCATGGCCGCCGCCGACGACAATCACGTCGAAATCATGGGGGAACAACATGGGGGCTCCGGTTGGGGTCACGGCAGCGGTGTCGGGTGCTGCAGACGCAGGGCGTGAGGGACGCCGGCGAAGGTCGGATTTTAGGCGGGGGGCGGCTTTCCGTCACCTTGGTTTCACGTGGAACAACCGATGAGCAGGGGTTTGAAGTGCCGGCCGAGGTGTGGGGCGTGCTGCATCGCGCCGTCGATCAGCACGCCGATTCCCGGCATGCCGAGTGGCAAGCCGGCGGGCGTGCCCTGCGTGCAGCTCGATGCGGATCTGCGCTGCAAGATCTTCGGGCACCCCGATCGGCCTGCGGTCTGCGGCTCGTTGCAGCCCAGCACCGACATGTGCGGGGCGGATGCTTCGCAGGCCATCCACTGGCTGAGCCAACTCGAGCGACAGACCCGTCCCGGTGGCGTCGACGCTGCGGCTACCCCCAATGCCCCGGCGGGCACGGCTCTCTAGACTCGTCCATCCCCACTGCACGGAGCGCCGACATGCGATTCCCTTCCATCTCCCGCCGCGAGTGGCTGGCTGCCGCCGCAACCTGCAGCATTCCGTCCATCGGCTGGGGGCAGGGCGCGGCCTGGCCGACCAGGTCGATCCGCTTCGTCGTGCCGTTCGCGCCGGGCGGCAGCTCGGAGATCGTCGCCCGGTCGACGGCCGTCGAACTCAGCAAGGGGCTCGGCCAGACCGTCTACGTCGAGAACAAGCCGGGCGGCAGCGGCAACATCGCGATGGCCGACGTGGCCCACGCCGACGACCAGCACACGTTGATCCTGGGGCACATCGGCACGCTGGCCGTGAACCCGTTCATGTACGACAAGCTGCCGTACGACCCGGTCAAGGATTTCCGTCCGATCACCCTGCTCGCCAAAGTGCCCAGCCTCTACGTCGTCCATCCGGATGTCCCGGCGAAGACCCTGAAGGAGTTCGTTGCGCTGGTGCGCAGCAAGCCGGGACAAATGAACTTCGGCTCGGCCGGCAACGGCAGCGCGGGGCACCTGGCGATGGAGTACCTGAAGGCCGTCGCCAACCTGTTCATCGTCCACGTTCCCTATCGCGGCACCGGACCCCAGCTGACGGACCTGCTGGCCGGCCGACTCGATGCGGCCTCGGTCGGTGCGCCGGCCATCCTGCAGTTCATCAAGGCCGGCAAGCTGCGCTGCCTGGCGACGGGCTCGAAGCAGCGCCTCGCGCAACTGCCCGACGTGCCGACCGTGGCCGAGCAGGGCTTCCCGGACTTCGAGATGACGCAGTGGTACGGGTTGATGGCCCCGTCCAGCCTTGCGCAAACGTATGCGGACCGCCTCGCGGTGGAGGCGGCGAAGGCGATACGCTCGCAGGCCGCCAAGGAGCGCCTGGAGGGCGATGCGGCCGAGGCGATCGGCAACACGCCGGCGCAGTTCGCGCAGTTCATCGCGCAGGAGCAGGCGCGCTGGAAACCGGTGATCACGCGGGCGCGCATCAAGCCGGACTGATCTGGCAAGGGCGGAACTGGAGCGCGATCGGCCCGTTTCCCGGCGGTTTGCCGGCCGCGGGCCCGTGGGAGCATGCGTAGCACGGTCCGCCGGGCGGCGCTGGGTTGCTGCCGAGACCGTGGGTTGGATCCGCTGTCCATGGTCGTGAACGTACTTCAGCTGCTGCGTCGGGTTGCCTCATCGGTCAAATTCAAGATCGTTGCCGCCGGCGTGCTCACCGCGGTCGCCGCCACGGCGGTCACGACGCACTTCGTCCTGTCGACCACGCAAAGCCGCTCGCGGCAGCAGCTGCTGCTGCAGAGCGCCAACGATGTCGAGCGCACGGCCAACCTGCTGTCGAGCAAGCTCGAGCTGCTGCAGACGGCATTGCAGGGCGTGGCGAGCCAGGTGCGGCCGGAGATGCTGCACGACCGGCCGGGGCTGACGCAGTTCCTGGTCGACAAGCCGTCGGCTGGCCTGCTGTTCGATTCCGTCTTCATCCTGGCCCCGAACGGGGATCTGCTGGTGCGCCTCGAGAAGGGCGTGCCGGGCACCCAGTTTCCGAACCTGGCCGACCGCGAGTACTTCCAGCGCGTGATGCGCGAGAAGCTGCCGGTGGTCTCCCGGCCGCTGGTCAGCGCGATCAGCCATGCGGCCGTCCTGATCTTCGCGGTGCCGGTGCGGCAGGTCGACGGCCAGGTCACGGCCGTCGTCGGTGGCGCGTTGCGCCTGGACAAGACCGGGCTGCTGTCGTTCCTGCGCGACTCGTCCGGCCGCGACAACTCGCGCGATCTCGTCATCGATCGCAGCGGGCAGATCCTCGCGCATGCCGATCCGAAGCGGATCATGGGCCATGCGCGCGACGAGGTCGGGCTGAGCGCGGAGTTCGAACGCTGGACCCTCGACGGCGGCACGATCCACGTGGAGGGTGCGGCCTCGTTGGGCCATGGCTACCTGGTCGCGCTGGCCGGCGTGCCCGCTGCGGAATGGATGCTGATCCACGTCACGCCGGAGGCGGACGCGATGCAGTCGCTGGCCGCGGCACGCGACACGGCGTGGCGCGTCGGTGCGATCGTGGGGATGGCGGCGGCGTTGCTCGCGGGCTTGCTGGCCTGGTTCATCACGCGGCCCATCTCGCAACTGCATGCGAGGGCGATGAGCCTGCTCGATGACGAGGCCGCCCTCCGCGGCGACTGGCCGCGCGGAGCGGGGGAGATCGGTGCGCTGTCGCGCGCGTTCCAGCACGTCGTCGAACAGCGGATGCTGCGGGGTCGCGAGACGCACCGGCTGCTGGGGCAGTTGCAGGCGGTTCTCGATGCGGCGCATGCCGGCATCGCGCTCACGCGCGAAGGGCGCTTCGAACTGGTGAGCCGGCATTTCTGCGAGCTGTTCGGACGCGACAAGGCCGAGTTGCTCGGGCATGACACGCGGTTGATCTTCACGAACGAGTTGCAGCACCAGCAGCTGAGCCAGCAGTCACTCGATGCGCTCGACGCCGACGGTGCCTACGAGGCGGAATGCCCGCTGGCACGGCGCGACGGCAGCACGTTCCGCGGGCACATCCGCGGCAGCCTGTTGCCCGGCAGCGACCGCCGCGCCGGCATCATCTGGATCGTCGAGGACGTGACCGAGGCGCATGAACGCAACGCGCGCCTGTCGTGGTCGGCCACCCATGACGCGATGACGCGCCTGGCCAACAGGGTGCAATTCGACAAGGTCCTCGACGAGGCGACCCAGCGGGCCGGCGAGCAGCCGTTCTGCGCGCTGTTCATCGACCTGGATCGCTTCAAGGCCGTCAACGACACGGCGGGGCATGCGGCGGGAGACGCACTGCTGCGTGACGTCGCCTCGCAACTGCAGGAGCGGGTGCGCCCATCGGACACGGTGGCGCGGCTCGGCGGCGATGAGTTCGCGGTGCTGCTGCCGCACTGTCCGGTCAAGCGCGCGCTGGCCATTGCGGACAGCCTGCGGGCCGCGATCAACGGCCATCGGCTGGAGTGGGAGGGCCACAGCCTCGGCGTCGGCGCGAGCATCGGGCTCGTGCAGGTCGACGCCAGCTTCGCGAATGCGGCGGCGGTGCTCAAGGCCGCCGACATGGCGTGCTACGCCGCGAAGCGCGATGGACGGAACCAGGTGGTGGTCTATACCACTGCGATGGCGGCGTCTCGGAATCTGGTGGGGGTTTGAAGGGCCGGCCTCGGAACCGAGGCGGCCGGGCCAAGCCTGTTGTCACTTCGACAATTCAAAGCGCAACAGACCTGGCTTGGCACGACTGACATTGACGAGATCAGGGACACCCCTGTCTCTTCGAGGGAACCTCGCTGCGGTGACAGCCGCTCACGGGTTCCTCTTCGATTTACTACTTCCTCCGCTGAGTTCGTTGCAGTGATCCCGGGAATCTGGAGCGCCCGACCACTGCTCGATCAACTTTTACTACGGTCACACACTAACGACTGGACTCGCGTCCAGGAATCTCACCAAGTCTTGTTCGGCTGGTCGGTGCCGCCGCTGATCAAACGCAGCAACTTGCTGTCGAGAACGACGGGCTCATTGCGAACGATCTTCGAATCGGTTTCGAAACGAGCCTTGTCGTTCGATTGCGTCGAGGGGATCAGTGCGATTGCTTGTTGCATGAGGAGCTCCTGGCTTGCTGCGTGCACGCCAACTCGTGCACTGGCTCTATTGCAGCAGCCCCCCTCGTTTGCGGTAACTGTCAGCTCTTACAGGTATCGCTGCACGCCAAGTTCAGGCAGTGCAAAACTCAACGAATCAGACCCATGCGCAAGGCCTTCAAGACGGCCTGATGCTTGTTGACGCAGCCGAGCTTGTGCATTGCATTGTTCACATGCAGTACAGCAGTTCGCTCACTGATACCGAGGATGTTGCCGACCTCCCACGCGGTCTTGCCATCCATCGTCCAACGCAAGGTTTCGACCTCGCGTGGCGTGAGTGGCGACGTCCCTGGCTCCTGGGCCGTGGGGATGAGAATGCGCGATGCGGTCTCGTAGGCGTGCACGGTGAAGAGTTGCAGGTCGGCGACGATGCGCGTCAGCTCCTGACGATCCGTCGGCAGCGGCTGGTCCCGCTCGACACCGAACATGAAGTGCTTGCCGTCAGGCAGATGCAACGTCAGCCCGATGCCGTGCGAATAGCCGAAACGGGCTTGCTGCTCCCACTTCTCGCCCTGGCCCACCGAGGTGTACGTCTTCTGGTCCCAGATGATGGGAACGCTTTGTCGCTTGCAATGCTGCATCACCGGGTCGGTGCGGCCATTGCCCACCTCCTCGAACGAATCCCGGTACGCCGAGGGCGCATTGTCGACAGCGATGAATTCCGGGTCGCCCAGGAAATGGTCGATGACCGTGATGGCGCTGACTTTCTCGAACCCGAGTTGCTGTGCAAAGCGAACGATCTCGCCCTGGAACTCCTCGCGGGTTCCAGCTTGCAGCACCGACATGTACCCACCTTGCAGCATGGTCCTCTCACCTCGCAACCGTTTGCTCCGGCCTCACTACCTCAAGCGACCCTGACAGGTCTTACAGCTGACAGAGATTACAGCTGGCAAGGTTTACAGCTAGGCGCGACCGTGACTTGACCACATTATTGGCCAATCACAAAACTCAGGGATCAACACGATCAACCGCTATGACGCCTGCATGGACCATCTACGCCTGGCCGCCCGTCAAGTGGCAGGCAGACAGCACCCCTGATCTTCACTTCGTGCATTTGGGCACACGCGTGTTGAATCCTGGTGACGATGACGGACCGAGCACCGGCCAGACGCTGTGGGGCGGGCCGCTCTCCGAAGGCGCGGCCGGCGTGGCGTGGGACTGGGTGCAGCTCGAGCAGGGCATCGTCGCGATGGCCGATCCGCTCGGCCTGATCACCAACCTGCAGCTGCTCGGCGCCGGCGGCGAGAAGCTGAGCGGCATGGAAGTGGCGATGCGGCTCAACGAGATCGTGCACACGCTGCCGTGGCAGAACGAGGTGCAGCGGGCGCTGGACCGCGCGGCCTGACCTGCGGCCTGAGGGCCGCACCCCCGATTCAGCCGGCGGCGAGCACCATCTCGGTGTGCAGGATGCCGTCTTCCAGGTAGCGCTCGCCGACCACCACGAACCCGAAGCCCGCATAGAAGGCCTCCAGCCGCGACTGCGCCGAGATGCGGATCCCGTGCTCCGGCAGCACTTCGCGCGCGTGCGCGATCGCGCGCCGCACCAGTTCGCGGCCCAGACCCAGGCCGCGCGCCGCCTCGCTGGTGATCACGCGGCCGATCGACGGCTCCAGGTACTTCGCGCCGGGCGGCAGCAAGCGGGCATACGCGAACGGCTGGCGCTGCGAGGGCAGCCACGCGGCGAGGTGCCAGGCCGCCTCGTCATGGCCGTCGACATCGAGGTAGGCGCAGTTCTGTTCGACCGAGAAGACCTGCTGGCGCGTCATGTAGATGTCGTGCAGCTCGCGCAGCGTGAGTTCGTCGAAGCGGCAGAAGCGCCACTGCAGCGCGTCGAGGGACAGGGGTGGAGTGCTCATCCCCGCATGCTATCGAACCGCCGCGGCGCGCAGGTGGCGCGCCACGAAGACGACGCTCACCACCGTCAGCACCGTGCAGACGGCCAGCGAGACCGCCACCGGCTGCATCGCCAGCGCCTCGCCCTTCAGCACGCGCGTCATCAGCGTGAACTGCGCGAGGCCGGGCACCCAGGCGTGCCACCAGGCTTCGCCACCCTGGTTGAAGAGCGTCATCAGCGGCAGCAGCGAGGCCGCGAGCACCACCACCGTGCTGTTCGCCTGGGCCTCCTTGAAGGTCTTGCAGCGGATCGCCACCGCCATCAGCAGCGCCGACAACGCCGCCGCCAGCGGCAGCAGCAACGCGATGAACAGCATCGCCTCGACCCAGCCGAACTGGAACATCGCCTGCAGCGTGTCGCTGCGCAGCAGCCACTGCGCCGGCAGGAAACTCAGGCAGCACAGCACCGCGATCAGCATCGCGAGCGCGAACACCGCCCCCCACTTGCCGCCGACCAGCGCCCAGCGCGGCGCCGGGTTGGCCAGCAAGGGCTCCAGCGATCCCCGCTCGCGTTCGCCGGCCGTGGTGTCCAGCGCGGCGTTCAGCGCGCCGTAGACCACGGCCATGATCACGAAGAATGGCAGCATGCCGGTGAGCTGGGCAGCACGGCCCTGGGCGCTCGCGAGATCGCGCTCCTCGACCTGCATCGGCTCCAGCAGCTGGGGTGAGACGCCGCGCAGCGCCAGGCTCAGCGCGCCGCGCTCGCGGGCATAGGCCGCGAGCAGCCGCTGCACGCGCCCGGCACCGGCCTCGGCSGCCTTGTTGCCGGTGTCGGAGACGATCTGCAGCGCCGGCTGCTCGCCACGCAGCAGCGCGGCCTCGAAGCCGGGCGGCACCACGAGCACCGGATCGCCGAGCTTCTGCGCGCGCAGCTTCGCTTCGTAGTCGGCCGGTGCCGGCGTCACGACGTAGCTCTGCCGCTCGATGAAGTTGCGCAGTGCCGGTGCATGCTCGATGCCCGACACGACCACCTCGCGCTTCTCGGCCTGCGCCTCCAGCGTCGCGATCAGGCCCGACAGCGCGACCAGCACCAGCGGCCCGAGCAGCACGCTCGAGATCAGCACCACGATCAGCGTGCGGCGGTCGCGCAGCGCATCGGCCAGTTCCTTGCGCAGCACGATCAGCAACAACGACAGGCCGCTCATGCCGCGAGCTCGTCAGCGAAAGCGAGCTTCACGAACGCCTCCTCGAAATCCTGCTCGCCGGTCTGCGCGAGCAGCTCGCCCACCGTGCCGCTGGCGACGGTGCGCCCGTGCGACACCACCGAGACGCTGTCGCACAGCCGTTCCACCTCTTGCATGATGTGCGTCGAGAACACGATGCACTTGCCGCCGCCGGCCGGGCTGCGCAGGTGGCGCAGCACCTCGCGCAGTGCGCGCGTCGCGAGCACGTCCAGCCCGTTGGTCGGCTCGTCGAGCACGATGTTCGCCGGGTCGTGCACCAGCGCACGGGCCAATGCGGTCTTCATGCGTTCTCCCTGGCTGAAGCCGTCGGTGCGGCGTTCCAGCAGCGCCTTCAGGTCCAGCGATTCGGCCAGCGCCTCGGCGCGCGCCTGGGCCGCGTCRCGCGAGAGCCCCTGCAGCCGGCCGTAGTAGACGATGTTCTCGCGCGCGCTGAGGCGTGGCGACAGCCCGCGCGCATCGGCCAGCACGCCCATGCGCGCCAGCGCCGCCTGCGGCTGCGTCGCGACGTCCAGGCCGTCGACGGCGAGCCGGCCGGCGTCCGGCGTGATCAGCCCGGCCAGCATGCGCAGCGTCGTCGTCTTGCCGGCGCCGTTCGGCCCGAGCAGGCCGGTGATGCAGCCGTCGGGGGCGTGCAGGTGCACGTCGGCGACGGCCTGCACGCTGCGCCCGCGCGCGGCGGTGAAGCGCTTCGCGACGTGGTCGATGTGGATCATGGCGTCGCTCCGGTCTGCAAGGGGACGAAGGCCGGCGGGCGCGGCACCGCGACCAGGCAGGTCGTGTCGAGCGCGAGCGCCACTTCATCGTCGGCCGCGTCGATGAAGCGCTGGATCAGGTCGCGCGCGCAGCCCACGCCCATCACGCCGTGGCCGGCATTCGGCACCACCACCGAGCGCGCCTGCGCGCCCAGCGCGCGCGCGACGCGGTCCGCATGGCGCGGCGGGGTGATCGGGTCGAGCCCGCCGCTGAGCAGCAGCACCGGGGTCGCGCTGGCCGACAGGCGGTAGAACGCCTCGGGCACCGCACCGCGCGGCCAGGTGGCGCAGACGCGCTCGTACAGCGTGCCCAGCGTACGGCCGAAGTCGGCGCCGGGCGGGTCGGTGGCCTGCGCCATCCGCGGCACATCCTCTGCGCAGACGACGCTGAAATGCATGCCCATCGCGAGGCCCATGCCCTTGCGCGCCCCCAGCAGCCCGCCGAGCCCGACCAGGCCGTCGACGCGGCCCTGCGCCGCCTCGTGCAGCGCCGTCGGCAGCGCGGCGGCGATCCACGGCGCATACAGCGTGCCGCGCACCGCGCCCAGCACCATCTCGCGCGTCAGCGTGAAACGCTCGATGCGGCCGGTGAGCGGGTGGGCCGCGCTGACCTCGCGCGGCAGGCCGGCGAGCAGCGCCTTCCAGTCGGCGCGCAGCGTCGGGTGCGCGCGTGTGCACCCGGCCTCGGCCTCGCAGGCGGCGAGCAGTGCGTCGAAGGCCTGCTGGCCGTCGGTCGAGAAGCTGACCGGCAGCACCATGTCGGCCGGCGCGACGCCGTCGAGCACGCTGCGCCGCAGCCGGTCCGGAAACTGCCGCTGGTACTCCAGCGCGGCGCGCGTGCCGTACGACGCGCCGAGCAGGTTGATGCGTGGAGCGCCCAGCTGCGCGCGCACGGCATCGAGGTCCTGCATCGCGAGCGTGGTCGTGAAGAAGCCGAGGTCGGCCGGCGCGGTGAGGGGCGCGCGCGTGGCGAGCCGGTCGCGGCACGCGGCCATGCGGGCGAACTGCCGCGCCGGGTCGGCCTCGTCGGCGAGTGCGGCCTCGCGCTTCGACTCGTCCTCGCAGTCGAGCGGTGCCGAGCGTCCGGTGCCGCGCTGGTCGACGAACACGATGTCGCGCCGGTTGTTCAGGCGCTGGAACAGCGGCATCACGCTGCCAGCCAGCGTGATCGCGCTCTGGCCCGGCCCGCCGGCCAGCAGGAACACCGGGTCGGGCAGCTTGCGGCGGGCCATCGCCGGCACGACGACGTAGTGCACGTCGATCTGCGGCCCGGCCGGGCGCGCCGGGTCGAGCGGCCGCCGCACCTGGCCGCAGCGCACCTCGTTGCGCAGGCCGGCCACGCGGCACGGTGTCGTCGCCTCGTCGGCGGCGCGGGCCGGCACAGCCGCCACGCCGAGCAGGGCAGCCAGCGCCGCGGTCAGCACCGCAACAAGCAGCGTGCGCGTCATTCGCCCAGCAGCCGCTTCAGCTCGCCGCTGTCGATCAGCCGCTGCACGTCGGTCTGGCCGCCGACCAGCGTGCCCTTGACGAACACCATCGGGAAGGTCGGCCAGCCGGTCCACATCTTCAGCGCCGCGCGGCGCCGCCACAGGCTGAAATAGCTGCCGTACTCCAGGTAGTGGTGTGCGACGCCGGCGGCTTCGAGCGCCCGGCGCACGCCGCGGCAGTGCGGGTTCTGCGCCATGCCGACCACCAGCACCGGGTTCGAGGCGGCGGCCGCCTGCACGTTGTGGACGATGTCCGCGTTCAGCGTCGCGACCTTCTCGCGGATCGCCGGGTGCAATCGGAATTCTTCAAGGACTTGGCGCGGCATGCAGGCTCCAGTGCACTTCGGTGCAAAGGCGGGAGATTAGCCGACACGGGCACCTCCTCGGCCCCGATGGCGCCGGTGGCCCGCCCGCTGTGTAATACCGGGTCCGCCACTCCCGACGAAGGCTCACCATGAAGCTCTACTACAGCCCCGGCGCCTGCTCTCTGTCGCCCCACATCGTGCTGCGCGAGGCCGGCCTCGCGTTCGAGCCGGTGCKGGCCAGCACCAAGACGCACCAGCTCGCCGACGGCACCGACTACTACACGATCAGCCCGAAGGGCTATGTGCCGCTGCTCGAGCTCGACACCGGCGAGCGGCTGACCGAGGGCCCGGCGATCCTGCAGTACCTCGCCGACCAGGTGCCGACGAAGAACCTGGTGCCGGCCAACGGCACGATGCTGCGCTACCGCGTGCAGGAGTGGCTGAACTTCATCACCAGCGAGCTGCACAAGGGCTTCGGCGTGCTGTTCAACCCGGCGATGCCGGAAGAGGCGAAGGCGGTGATGCGCAGCAAGGTGCAAGGCCGCTTCGCGTGGATCGACGGGCAGCTGAGCGGCAAGGCCTACCTGATGGGCGAGCACTTCAGCATCGCCGACGCCTACCTCTACACCGTGAGCCGCTGGGCGCCGCGCGTGGGTGTCGAGATCGGCGGGCTGGCGAATGTGACGGCGTACGTGGCCCGGGTTGGCGCGAGACCCGCCGTCCAGGACGCCCTGAAGGCGGAAGGCTTGGTGTGACCCACCCCCGAAGCACCTTCGGCGGGCCCCCTCGGGCTGGCGCCCTCTCCCCCTCAAGGGGGCGCCGCCAGCGGCCCGGCAAAGCCGGTTCCGCGGCCGCCGCTGGGTTGTGTGCCGTGTTCGCAATCAGCGCGCAGGCCGCCCCGGCGCCCGGCCGCTACGAGGCGCAGCTGTGCGTGGCGCTGTCGGACGCCGCGCCCAGCTGCGGCCCGGCGCAGGTCGACTGGCGCAGCGGCCAGCGCGTGCGTGTCCAGCTCAGCGACATCGTCTACCAGCTGAAGCTGCACAGCAGCCAGCTCGATGTCGTGCTGAAGCAGGGCGGCATGCAGCTCGACGAGTTCAGTGCCGACTATGCGTGGCAAGGCGATACGCTGCAGTTCGCCGATCGCGACAAGGGCGCTCGCTACGAGCTGCAGCTCGGATCTCGCAAGAAGTAGCGTCTTGCCGGGCGCGATTCAGACCGTCTTCTTCGGCGCCGGCTTCAGCAGGGCATCGCAGGTGGTGCGCTGGCTGTCGCCGGCCGGCAGCTGCTGGCACACGCCGTCGAGCTGCGCCTGCAGCCGCTTGAACGCCGGGCCGTGGCCGGGCGTGCGCTGCCAGGCCAGCAGCTTGTCGCCGGCGCGTTGCAGCGAGCGGGCGCTGCGCTCGTAGAAGGCGCCCGGTTGCTCCGCTTCCTTGAAGAGCTGCTGCGCGGCGCGCTCGATGCGCGCATCGTCCTGCGGCGACAGGTCGACCAGCGCCGCCAGGTAGCGCGCCCCCCATTGCAGGCGCGTGGCCGGGCCCTCGCTCTTGTCGAACGATTCCTCGTACCAGTGCAGCGCACCGGCCTTGTCGCCGCGCTTCTTCGCGTTGGCGGCGAGGCCCAGCATCAGGTAGTACGGCGAATGGCTCTTCGCGAGGTTGGCCTTCAGCAGCGCATCCGATTCGTCCAGCAGCCCGGCCATCTCCAGCATGTCGGCGGCGCTCGTGATCACGGCCTGGCGCTCGTAGCCGTCGGTGATCTCGCGGTCGGAGCGCGCGGCCAGCTCGCGCACCTCGGCCAGCAGCGCCTCGGGCATCGCCGGCGTCGCGTCCTTCGGGGCGTCGATGCGGGCCAGGTCGACGCGTGCGATCAGCGCGGTCAGCCGGTCGGCGCGCGACAGCGTGGCATCGGCCTGCAGCCCCTTCAGCGTCCCGTCGAAGGCGGTCAGCAGCTGCGTGCGCTGCGGCGTCTTCGCGGCCGACAGCACGCGCACCAGGTCGGCGGCGCTGACGGTCAGCACGTCCATCTGCGCGCGGGCGGCGGCCGGATCGGCCAGCAGCGCGAGCACGCGCTCGCGGTCGGCCGGTGTCGCCTTCACCTCGGCGGCATCTCCGGCCATCAAGGCTTTCAGCAGCAGCCGCTGGGCCGTCTCCGGCTGGTCGGCGGGGCAGCCCTGCGCGAGCTGGCGCAGCACCGCCACCGATTGCGCCTTCGGCAGCACCTGCTGCTCGTCGGTCTCCCACGAGTAGAACGCGAGCAGCTTCCAGTCGTTGGCCGACAGGCCCTTGCTGCCGGCGCGCGCATCGGCCAGCACCGCCTTCACCGGCCGCTGCGCGCTGATGCCCAGCGTCAGCACCTGCGTGTACTGGGCGGCATCGACCTCGCCGGGCAGGCGGGTCACTTCGGCGCCGGCCGGGTTGAACAGCACCATCGTCGGATAGCCGCGTACCGCGAAGCGGGTGCCCAGCTTCTGCGCGCCGGGGCTGTCGCCGTCGATGTAGACCGGCACGAAGGCGCGCGAGCGCTCGATGAAATCCTGCCGGTTGAACAGCGTGGCCTTGACCTGGTTGCACGGCGGGCACCACTTGGCGCCCCAGTAGACGAAGACCGGCTTGTTCGCGGTCTTCGCGTCGGCGAAGGCGGCGTCGACATCGGCGTCGCTCGCGGCCTGGCGCCAGGCAATGCCGGGCTTCTCGGGGGCGTCGTGCGGCGCGCTCGCGGCGCTGACGGCGGGGGCCGCGGCAGTGGCAGTGGCGGGCGGCGGTGGCGCTTCCTGCCGCGAGCAGGCGGCCAGGACGGCCAGCAGGGTCAGGATCGCGAGGGGCAGGTGGGTTCTCATGGGCATCTCCCGGGCGCAAGACGCACAGTGTGGCGCATCCTGGGGCGCCTCCGCGAGGGGTGATCCTCGAAATCCGGCCGACCTTATTCGCCCGGCAACGAAGCGTCCGGCGGCAAAGGCGGAGCCCCCAGCTGCGCCTGCGCGTCCTCGTCGCGCCAGCCCTCCAGCGGCGTGGCGCGCGCGAGCGCCATCCACAGGTGGAAGGGCATGCGCATCGGCCGCCGCGGCGCGGGCCGCTCGACCTCGAGCGCGCCGCCGCGCGCCACCAGCACACCGCACTCGGGCGGGATCTCGTCGGCCTGCGCGATGCCGTCGGCCAGCACGTACCAGCACTCGCTGCTCAGCTGCAGGTAGGCCGCTCGCTTGGCGGCGCGGCGCAGGTCCGACAACAGGTCGCTGCGATGCACCTTGACCTCGTGGACGATCGGTTCCAGGTAGGCCTCGACGGTGGTGTGGCGGATCGAGAACACGTCGGGCATCGCCATCACCCAGCCCTCGTCGACCTTCGCGCGCAGCGACAGCCCGCGCCAGGCGAGGCGGCCGGCGCGCGTCATCTCGCGCGCGACGCGCTCGACCAACTGCTCGTGCGCATCGCGGCGCGCGCGGTTGCGCTGCAGCGTCTCGGCCAGCACCGCGATGCCGGCCTCGGTGACGCGCAGCGTCTCGTGGCCCGACACCTGCCGCACCCGCTCGAGCAGGCCGAGGAACAGCAGCTCGACCTCGACCAGGTCCTGGCACGGCCAGCCGGCCGAACGCCAGACCTCGCGCAGGCGGCGGCGGTGCACGCCGGTCAGCAAGGGGGTCGCCTCGTTCATTGCAGCGGGAGTGTCGATCCCTCGCGCAGGGCGTGCAACAGCAGCCGGCCCTTGGCCAGCGTCTCGTCGAGTTCCTCGCGCGGGTCGGAGTCGGCGACCACGGCGCCGCCCACCTGCACCATCACCCGCCGGCCGTGCACGACCGCGGTGCGGATCACGACCGACAGGTCCATCCCGCCGGCCGCATCGAAGTAGCCGATCGCGCCGGCGTACGGCCCGCGCCGCAGCGGCTCGATCGCCTCGATGATCTCCATCGCGCGCACCTTGGGTGCGCCGGTCATCGAGCCGGGCGGCCAGCAGGCGCGCAGCAGCTCGGCGGTGCCGGCGCCGTCGCGCAGCCGCGCGCGCACCGTCGAGACCATCTGGAACACGCTCGGGTGCGCCTCGATCTCGAACAGGCCGTCGACGCGCACGCTGCCGACCTGCGCGACGCGGCCCAGGTCGTTGCGCATCAGGTCGACGATCATCAGGTTCTCGGCGCGGTCCTTGGGGCTCGCGGCCAGCGCGGCACGCTGTTGCGCATCGGCCTGCGCATCGGCGCCGCGCCCGCGCGTGCCCTTGATCGGGCGCGCGCTCACCTCGCGGCCGTCGAGCCGCAGGAAGCGCTCGGGCGAGACGCTCGCGATCGCGCCGTCCGGCAGCGGCAGGTAGGCCGAGAACGGCGCCGGGTTCAGCGCGGTCAGCCGGCGGTACAGCGCGAACGGGTCGCCCTCGAAATCGCCTTCGAGGCGGTGCGACAGGTTGGCCTGGAAGATGTCACCCTGCGCGATCAGCGCGAGCACCTCGCGCACCTGCTGCAGGTAGCGCGGGGCCGGCGTGCGCGAGTGCATCTCGCCGGCACGGAACTGCGTGGCCGCGGGCATCGGCCCGGCGGCGCGGGCGAGCGTGGCGGCGTGCACCTCGTCGCGCGGCGGCAGCAGGCCGGGCAGCTGCAGGCGGGCGTCGTACCAGCGCTGCGTCGCGTGTTCGTAGGCGAGCACCTGGTCGCACAGCTGCAGCCGCAACGCGGGCAGGTCCGGGTCGGCGGCGGCGTGCACCGGCAGCCGTTCCACGTGGCGCGCGAGGTCGTAGCCGAGCCAGCCGAGCCAGCCGCCGGCGAAGTCCAGCCCGGCGGGGCGCCCGGTGGCCGGCGCTGCAGTGCGGGTCAGCAGCTCGCGCAGCGCATCGAACGGATCGGCCCACCGCTGCAGCACCTGCCCCTGCGCATCGCGCAGCCAGGTGCCGTGCGCATCGGTCTCCAGCAGCGCGGCCGGCGGGCCGGCCAGGTAGGACCAGCCGGACAGCCCGGGCATGGCCTTGCTGCTTTCCAGCAGCGCGGCCGGGCCGGCGGCGAGCAGCCGGGCGCACAGATCCTGTGGCCGGCCGGAGAGCGTCAGGGGTAGGATCGTCGACTTCGAATCGGCCACGCAGTACACGCACAGGACACAGGGCGCATGAGTGTAGAGCGGCAAATCTTCCCCCCGGCGGCACGGCACGAGCCGCTGCGCCGGCTGCTGCTGGCGCAGGACGGCTCCACCACGCGCACCTGCTCGGCGATGTGCGGCCTGCCGGTGCAGATCATGCTGCACCACCAGCACCGCACGGCCGAGGTGCCGCGCAGCGTGGCCGAGCAGCTGGGCGGCACGGCCTGGCTGGAGCGCGTGACGAGCCTGGTGGCCGGCGGCCGCGTGCTGATGGACAACCTGTCGTACACGCGGCTCGATGCGGTGCCGGACTGGTTCCTGCGCGGCCTCGACGAAGGCGCCGCGCCGATCGGCCACCTGCTGGCGCGCCTGTTCGTGCAGCGCCAGGCGATCGAGAGCGAACCGGCGCTCGAAGCGGGGCTCTGGAAGGTGGTCGGCCTGCCGGATCCGCGGGCGAGCCGGGCCTACCGCATCGTCACGCCCGAGGGGCCGCTGATGCTGATCTTCGAGGTGTTTCGCGGCGCGATGCTGCCGCAGGCCGAGCCGGTCACTGGCTGATCGCTAGGGGCTGACCGCTATTGGGAGATGAACGGCCGCTCGCGCATCCACTTCGTCGCCACCCACTTCTCGCCGGCCAGCACCGGCCAGCTCGCATGCAGCGAGCGCTCGTCCCGCCCGTCGTACTCAAAGTACACCGCGTGGCCGCGCTGCGGTGTCACCTGCAGGCCGCGCTGCGGAAAGTCGGTCTCGCCGCCGCCGGCCACGTCGTTCAGGTAGCACACCAGCGTGCTGATGCGCTGGCCGCTGCGCGCGATCGACGCGCGGTTGGCCTCGTTGACCGGCTGCAGGAAGTCGAAGTGCGGCGCGCTGCCGGTGCCGGCCGGGTAGTGCAGCAGCTGCAGGCCTTCGCCGTGCGACGCGGGCAGCCCCATCAGCGCCGCGAGCCTGCTGTCCAGCCGCTCGATCAACGGCGTCTCGGCGGGCCGGAAGAACATGCCCAGGCTGGCGCGAAGGCCGCTTTGCACATCGCGCCCGCTCATCGGGTCGACCAGGGTCGACGGCTTCAGGCGCGGCCGGGCGAGTGCGATCAACGCCTCGCACTCGTCGGCGTCCAGCACGCCCTGCAGCACCGCGAGCGCCGGCGCATCGGTGCGCATCGCGACGCGAATGCGGCGGTCGCCTGCCGCGATCACCGGTCCGTCGGCCAGCCGCGCACGCGGCGCCACCGCATCGATCGTGTCAATCGGCAAAGGCATGCCGCGCTCGCGCGCCCGCACGAACGCGTCGACGATGGCCCGGGCCGCGTCCGGTGCCACCTGGCGTTCGGACATCGCGTCGACCAGCGCGGCCGGCGGCTGCCCTTGCGCCAGGTGCTGCGCGACCCAGTCGCCGAGCGCTGGCGCGAAGCGCAGTTGCAGGGCTGCGCTGCTCATGTGCCCAACAGGTCCACCGCGACCCAGCCCCGCTCGGTGCGCACGAAGTTCTCCTCCAGCTGGGTCGTGCCGGCCCCGCGCACCATGCCGGCCACCACCGGGAACACCTGCTGGATCTCGCTGTCGCCGGTCCACGGCGCGGCGGCGATGCGGTAGGTGTAGGTCACGAGCGCATGGGTGTCGGGGCCGCGCTCGCCGCGGTCGAGCTTCCAGCCGACGACGCGATCCAGCGCCAGGTGCGCGGCGCAGAAATCGCGCGTCTTCGCATCGCGCTGCACCAGGTAGCGCTTGCCGGCCTCGGTGAGCTCGAAGCGGCGCACCTTCATCGCGTGCTTCGTGCCCTCGTCGTCGACCACGACCTCGGCGACGCTGGCGCTGACGAGGCCCAGCCGCTCCAGCGGCGGCATCTGCCGTGCGTTGCGGCCGCCGACATCGATCTCGTGCTGCGTCACGTCGATCGGCCAGGCGGACTTGCCCAGGCACAGGTCGCCGCGCCGGGCGAGGTAGGTGTTCATCGCGGCCGTGAAGGTGGCCTGGTCGGGGGCCGGGTGGCAGCCGGCGATCGCGAGCACGGCGCCCATCAGGGCGAGCAGTCGAAGCGAGAGGGTGTTCATTGCGTGCAGGGTCCGGTGGTCGGGGCCGAGGCGGGCGGCTGGTAGCCGTCGGTCAGCGTGTTCAGGAAGCAGATCAGGTCGGCGACGTTCTGCTCGCTCATCGGCGGCGCGCTGTGGGCCTGGCGGCCGTCCAGCGGCATCTGGGTGTCGATGTTGGCGACGAACTGCGGCGGCAGGTCGTCGTATTTCTTCACCTTGCCGCCAGCGTACTGCGTCGTGACGAGGCCGTAGCCCGGGAAGCTCGCATCGGGCTTGGCGCGGGGCTTGCCGCCGACCGTCGGGTACCAGATCTCCGGCCAGGTGTCGCGTGTGTTGTAGAAGCGGATCACCTGCTCCAGCGAGTGCATCACGCCGTTGTGGAAGAACGCGTGGCGCGTTGCCACGTTGCGCAGCGTCGGTGCCTTCACCATGCCGCAGAAGGTGTTGCCTGCGGCCGGTGGGTGGTCGCTGCGCAGCGGGCCGCACAGGCCGATGTCGGCGTAGGCCGGGTCGGCGTTCTCCGGGATCGCCGTGTTGCGCGGCACGCCGATCGCCTCGTACGAGAAGTCGGTGAACAGCGCCGAGCTGCCGTTCAGCCCGGCACCCTGGTAGTGGCACGAGGCGCAGTTGCCCACCTTCGGATCGGCGAAGACCTTGAAGCCGCGCACCTCGGCCGGCGTCAGCGTGCCGCCGAGCTTGTTGGCGGCGTACAGGTCGTATTTGCTGGAGTACGGGTGGAAGCTGCGGTCCTCCAGCTGGTAGGCCTGCAGTGCGAGCCCGGCCTTCGTGAACGCGGCGGTGGTGTCGTCGAAGACGCCGGCGCCGAAGGCCTGCCGGAACAGCTCCGCATAGGGGCCGGCCTCCAGCTTCGCGACCACCGCGGCCGCATCGGCATTCGCCATCTCGTTGGCGGCCAGCAGCGGCATCTGCGCCTGCGCGGCGAGTGTCGGCGCGCGACCGTCCCACGCGAAACCGCCGCCCGGGCCGGGCACGCTGATGCCGTCGGGGTTGTCGAGCAGGTCGGCGTACGGCGGCGTGACCTCCTTGTAGCGCAGCGACGGCACGGCGCGCGTGCCGTGGGCCTTCAGGTCGGCGCCGCCGGCCTGCACCGCGAGGTCGTTGGTCGGAGCGTGCGCGTTCTTCGGGTCATGGCAGCTGGCGCAGGCCATCTGACCGGAGCCGGACAGCGAGGTGTCGATGAACATCTTCTCGCCGACCTGGGCGGCCAGGCTGAGCGCGCTGGTGGCGGCGGTGAGTGAGGGTGAGGGCGCAGAGGCGGCGGCCGTCGCCTCGGCCGGCGCGTTGCGCCCGCCGCAGGCGGCCAGCGTCGTGGCCAATGCGAAGGCCGCGGTCAGTGCCGCGGCCCGGTGGAGCAGGGTGGTGTGCATGGTGGAGCGGCCGACGACCACGGGTTTGCCGTGGCCGTCAGCAGTACTGCGTTGCGACAACGATTACTTCAACGACCAGACGCCGGTCTGCTGGCTGTCCGGCCCGACCTGCGCCGCGGTCGTCACGTC
Source organism: Rhizobacter sp. P3_B12 (assembly GCF_056402895.1). NCBI lineage: Bacteria > Pseudomonadati > Pseudomonadota > Betaproteobacteria > Burkholderiales > Sphaerotilaceae > Rhizobacter > Rhizobacter sp. P3_B12. The sequence continues at coordinate 23,726 of NZ_JBFUGN010000008.1, forward strand.
GGCCGATTGCTTGGCCGTGTAGGAGGCCGGCGCGACGAAGGCGTGGTTGATCGGCCGCACCGCGTCGAAGTGGGTGTCGGCGCTGCCGGCGAACTCGGGCAGGTTCATGATGTTGGCCGCGATGAAGTGCTCGGTGTACTTCGAGCGGTTCATGTACGAGCCGTCCACCGCCGGGTCGGCGAGCTGGAACATGTCCTGGAAGGTGCGCACCAGCGAGAAGTGGCTGTAGGCGTCGCTGTCGCTCACGCCCTTCGGCGCCGACGCCTGGTTGCTCAGGATGCCGAAGATGCTCTGGCCGTGGCCGCGGTTGCCGCGCGTGTAGTTGTTGATCGTGGCATCCGGCGAGAAGCTGCCGTCGGCGTTCTGCTTCAGCGGCTTGGCCACGGCGCTGTTGGCCACGTTCCAGCCGCAGCAGGAGTTGAAGCCGCTGGTCGCATTGCCTTCGTCGAACATCAGCACGATGGCCACGCGGCGGTTCGGGTTCTTCCAGATCGGCGAGGCCTGGATGCGCTTGACCAGCGCGTCGACGTAGTTGTCGCCGCGCGCGATGATGTTGCCGCCGGTGGCCACCGGCACGTTGTTGGCCACGCTGGCGCAGTCGCTCGCGGTGACGCCGGCGGCGCCGCCGGCCACGTCGCCCTTGACGGTGATGCCGTGCATGTCGTCGCACTGGTCGGGCACCAGGAAGTTCAGCGCGCCGACGTTGCCGCTCGCGAGGTCGGTGCCGAGCTGGTCCGCGTCGTAGTTCGCGGGCACGGCGTAGGCGCTGCCGCTCTTCAGCACTGCATCCCACTGGCCGCCGCCCATCGTGCGGTTGCTGTACTTCCACTCCGGCGCGCTGCGCACGTTCTGGTAGGCCATGCCCGGGTGGTGCTTGGTCTTGTACAGGCCGGCCGGCATCGGCAGGCTCAGGTTGGTGGTGCCGATCTGCGCGGTGTTGCCGGCCAGCGTRCCCGGCGCGTACACGTGGTCGGCGGCGACCACCGCGGCATCGGCCACGCTGTCGGTGCGGTAGTCCTGGCCCGGGTTCATCGACTCGTTGTAGGTGCGCCAGGTCAGGCCGGCCGCGCTCAGCGCGTTGAACAGGTTCGGCGCGGTGATGTTGTGGTTGACGCCGACAGTCTGCGTGCAGGTGGCGGCGAACGGCGAGTTCTGCAGGCCGGTCTGGGTCTTGTCCGGCAGCGGCAGGTCCTTGACGGCGTTGTCGCCGGTGGCATCGCAGTTCCACTGGCTGTCGTCGGTGATGCCGAAGTCGTCGGCGCCGCCGAGCGCGGTGTAGTTCGGCTCGCTGGGGTTGCCGGTCGCGTAGTACGAGGTCAGCTGGTTGCCGGCCTTCAGCAGCGCGTTGATCTTGGGTGCGAAGGCCGAGCCGGCGATCGACGAGGTGGCCTTGTTCTCGAGCATCACGACGAACACGTTGTCGTAGCGCGGGATGCCTTCGAGGTTGAACGCGGCCTGCTCGGCCTGCGCGAAGGTGATCTTGGCGCGCGTGTCGGCCGCGGTCGGCGCGGTGGCCTGCGTCACGTTCGCGGCGCCGGTCAGTCGCGGGTCGCCGCCGGCGACGGCCAGCGCATCGGGGTACAGGTCGCCGCGGTCGAGCTTGGTGATCGCGAAGGTGAAGCGGTTGTCCAGCACCTTGGCTTCGGCGAGCATCGCGGCCTGCTCGGTGCCGCTGTTGTTGCCACTGAGGGTGTTGACATCGGCCAGCAGGTGGGCCGCGGTCACGCCGATGCGGTCGGCCAGGTTCTGCTTCTCGGCGGCGTAGGTGCTGCCGTTGGCCTCCATCGTGCGGAGCACTTCGGACGACAGCGGGCTGATCACGATCGTGCCGCCGGCCTGCTCGACGACCTGGTCGAGCGAGGCGCGCAGCACGTCGCGGCTGGCGACCTGGGCGCCGCTCGCGGTGTTGACGGCGTCGGTGCCGATGTCGGCGATCAGCGCGGCCTGGGTGGCCATCTGGATCGTGAACTTGCCGTTGGCATCGGTGGTGACCGGGTTCTCGCTCGCCTCGCAGAGGCCGTTCGCGTTGGCGTCGACGCAGACCTTGGCGCCCTGGTAGTACGCGGCCTTGACGGTCGGGTCGGTGGCGCTGCCGGCGATGAAGTTGGTCGCGGTGACGACGCCGCTGACGGTCGGCGTGGGCGCAGGTGCCGGGGCGGGCGACGAGCTGTCGCTGCCACCGCAGGCCGCGAGCACGGCGGCGGCGAGCAGGGTCAACGAGGCGGTGCGGGACGTCGAGAAGGCTGGTGCGGTGATGATGCTTCGCATGGCAGGGTCCGGGTGGTGGGTGAGCGCGGCGGACTCTAGGGAGCCGATATGACGGATCGGTGTCAGCAACCGTCTCCATCTCCACCCCGGCACGCGCCAACCCGCATGGCGGCTCGCTGTGCGGGCCTTCGTAAAGTACTTGTGGGTGCGTGTGTCGCCGAATGTCGGCGCTGCGCCGTCAGATCAGCACAAAACGCATGACTTATGCAAAAGCGATGAATTTGCTGTTCAGCAAACGAGGTGCTTCACAGCTCGGTCAGCACCGACAGCAGCAGCTCCATCTGCGACTTGATCTCGACGAGCACCTCCGGCGGCACCGGCGCGTTCTGGCGCAGCAAGCCTTCCATCTGCGCCGCGGCCGTCGCCAACGGCACGGCACCCAGGGTCGCTGCCGTCGACTTCAGGTCATGCGCCAACCGCAGCACCTGCCCCGCGTCGCCGGCCGCCTGCGCCGTGGCGAAGCGGCCGTTCCACGCCGCGAGCGCATCACGCGCTGCCTGCAGCACGCGCAGGTAGAGGGCGGTCTGGCCTTCCATGCGCGCGAGCGCCGTCGCGAGGTCGAAGCCGGGCAGGGCGGCCAGCGCCGGCAACGGCGGCGGCGCGTCGGCGAAGGCCGCGATCTCGGGGCGGGCGGTCGGCACGAGCTGCTCCGCCGAGCCGGTCAGCCGGGCGATCACGCGGCGCAGCTGCGCGCGCGAGAACGGCTTGGTCAGGTGCGCGTGGCAGCCCGCCTGCAGGCTGCGCCGCTCGTCGTCGGGCAGCGCGTTCGCGGTCAGTGCCACCACCGGCACCGGCGCGCTGCCGCGCCGCCGCTCCAGCGCACGCAGCGCGGCCGTCGCCTGGTAGCCGTCCATGCCGGGCATCTGCACGTCCATCAGCACCAGGTCATAGGGCTGCGCCGCAAAGCGCTCGACCGCCGCCGCGCCGTCGTGCACCACGTCCAGCCGGTGGCCCTCGCCTTCGAGGTAGGCCTGCACCAGCAACACGTTCTGCGGGTTGTCGTCGGCCAGCAGGATGCGCAGCGAGGTCTGCATCATGCCGGCCGGCTCGGGCGTGCTGGGTGCCCACAACGTCACCGGCGCCTCGGTGCTGACGGGCAGCGACAGCTCGACGTGGAAGCACGAGCCCTCGCCCTCGCGGCTGTCGACGCCGATGCGCCCGCCCATCAGCGCCACCAGCCGGCTGCTGATGGTCAGGCCCAGCCCAGTGCCGCCATAGGCCCGCGCGACACCGCTGTCGGCCTGCGTGAAGGCCTCGAAGATCGTGCGCTGCCGGTCGGCCGGGATGCCGATGCCACTGTCGCGCACGTCGAAGCGCAGAACCCCCGGCGCATCCGCCACCCGGTGCACTGCGAGCGTCACGCTGCCGCGGTGCGTGAACTTGACGGCGTTGCCCAGCAGGTTGCGCAGCACCTGCGCGAGGCGCGGCGCGTCGCCGTTGACGACCGCCGGCAGCTCGGGGTCGAACTGCGTCAGCAGCCGCAGCCCCTTCTGCGACGCGCGGGCCTCGAACAGCACCGTCTGGCTCGCGACCAGCTCGACCAGCGAGAACGGCTGGTGGTGCAGCTCGAGCAGCCCGGCCTCGATCTTCGACAGGTCGAGCAGGTCGTTCAGGATCTCCATCAGGCTCGCGCCGGCCGACTGGAACAGCGCGACATGGCGGCCCTGGCGCTCATCGAGCTTGGTCTGCGCGAGCAGCTCGGCCGAGCCGAGCAGCGCGTTCATCGGCGTGCGGATCTCGTGGCTCATGTGCGCGAGGAACTCGCTCTTCATGCGGCTCGCCGCCTCGGCACCGGCGCGCTCGCGCTCCAGCTGCAGCCGCTCGGCGCGCAGCACGCGCCGGCCCTGCCAGTGCGACAGCGCGGCGAAGCCGACCGGCACCACCAGCACCGGCAGCAGGTTCGACAGCTGCGAGCGCCACAGCACGCCGGCCGCATCGAGCATCAGCAGCGCGAGCAGCGTGGCGGCGCTCCAGCCCAGGTCGGCATGCGAGTGCAGCATGCCGCGCCGCAGCGCGACCAGGCCGGGCAGCAGCGCGAGCAACCACCACAGCGCATCGAGTTGCGGCCGCGGCGGCGCGAACAGCGCGCCGGTGGCCAGCGCCGACTGCACCTGCGCGAGCGCGGCCGGCCCCCAGCGCGGGCCGAGCGGCGTCTGCACGCGGTCGCTCAGC
>NZ_JBFUGN010000009.1:0-23597 GCF_056402895.1 Rhizobacter sp. P3_B12
GGCGAGGACTGGGGGCGTGGCCGGGCCTGCGGCGCTGTCGAGCGGCGTCGTCGTGAGCGGCATCAGGGCCCGCAGCTGCGGGCGGCCGAGTGTGATGCGGCCGCGCTCTCCCAGCATGGCCACGACCCGCCAGGGTCCGGCCGGATCGGCATCGGACCACGCGGCGCAACGCGCCTCCCTGGCGTTGACCATCGCCCCCTCGTAGCGGGAACGGATCGTCAGGCGATGGCGGAACAGCGTGGCCGAGGGCTTCTCCCAGGCCATCTCGACGAGTGTCGTCTTGGCGGGTTGGGGGAGGAGGGGCGCACCTTGCACCACGTTGTCGGAGTCGGAACGGTTGTCGAAGGCTTCCGCCATGAAGCTGGCTATGACGTGCCGGTCGTTGTCGTCGAGATCGATCTCGAAGGATGGTTGATCCGCTGGCACCTTCCGCAAGGACTGCGGCCTGAACCAGTGCTGGATCGGCCGGCCGGTGAAACGCCAGCGCTGCGTCTCGACGTCGATCCAGCCGGCCTGGCGCCATGTCCAGGCGTCTGCGCCGTGGGGCGCACCGGCCTGCAGGCGGTACTTGCGGGAGGTGCCGATGGGGTCGTGCTGGACGGCGTGCTCGGCCAGGCGTGTCCAGTCGGCACGTGCGTTGAGCCACGGCGTCGCGGATGATGGCGCAGACCGGGTCGTGTCGTCGCGAACGATCGGTCCCAGCATCGCCTCCACTTGCAGTTCGGCACCGGGGAAGCGGGCGTAGAGCGTCCCGTCGATGCCGGTGTGGCCGGTTGCCCACTGCAACAGGCGTTCATCTATGACGGGTGGATAAGCTTCGTTCAACGGATCCGCAACCTCACGCGATTCGAAGTGACGTCTTGCCACAAGCGGGCGCACGTGCAGCTGGGCCACCATGCCTGCAGGAACCTTTGCCGCCAGTGCCGCGCCGTCTCTCTTCAACCAGAGCTTGGCGTCCACGGTAGTTGAGTCGGCCCTGACGGTGAGTGGCGTCTTGCAGGCGTCGTTGATCCTTCGCAGCAGCTCGATGAGGTCGAGCTTGCCCCATCCGGGCAGCGAGTCGAGCAGCTTGCCGATCGACTTCACCTCTATACGCTCGCACGGCGTGACGAGCTTGGCGTCCTTGTGAAGTTGGGTCAGGTCGTCCCGCAGGCTGTCCAGTGCGTGGAGATCGACCTCGAGAAAGCGCACGGCAGGATCGGGGAGGCGGTCCAGCAGCTCGGCGAGTTCCTTGACCTCCGCACGCAGGAGGTCCGCTGTCAGCAGCTTGGTTCTAAGCTCATCGCACTGCTTGTCGGTCAACGGGGACAGCCAGTCGTCGGCGAGCTTGGGGTTGTCCAGCCATCGCTGCACGTTCGCCCACGAAGTCCGGGGAGATTCGATCCAAAGGCTGGCCTCCTTGTTGAAGGGCGCTCGCCACGACGTGCCCTCGGGGGCGCACAGGAGCAGGCGCGACGGCATTGGACGTGATCCACTGGCCGGACCGCCTTGATCTGTGGCAGGGTCGGCCAGCGAGATGCCGCCGCCGTCCGCGGCCTTCGCGACCCGCAACCTCAGCCAGACGCTGGGAAGCACCGTGGACCACGCGCCTGAGGCACCGGAGGACTCCGTGACCTTGAACTGCCCACCCGCATCGCGCTCGATCGTCAGCCTGCAATCGAATCGATCCGAGGGGAGGACGATGCGCAGGGAGGCGAGGGCATCGCTCCTCGTTGCCGCCGAACCGGCCAGGACTTCCACGATGAGTTCGGGCGCGCAGCCTCCCCAGTAGTGGACATCAGTCAGCGCCACCTGCACCGGCTTCCCGGCCTCCGACGGGAGCGCGATCGCGCCAGAGCCGTCGGCATTGCGAAATACATCGAGGAAGAGTGTCCGCTTCGTCGTGCTACCGGCCAGCGACAGCCGCGGGTAGTCGGCCGCGAGTGGGCGGACCCCGTCGAGGCCGACGCCGATCCGTCGTGCGGTGCCTCGAGCGTCATCACGCTCGCGAATGGCCGTGGCACCGATTGCCATGGTGCGGCTGTACATGAGCGAGGTCACATTGAAGGGCCGCAGCGGATCGCTGTTGCCTGATGGCTGCATGACAGGCACCCAGGGCTCGCCGCCGGCGGCCTGCAGATCCACCGGCAACGCGCCGGACCTGCCGACCGCGTGGACCGCCACGTCGTAGCGCGTGCCGTACGCCAGGGAAGGCACGGGCACGTGGTTTTCGTTCAGCTTGGGGTCGTAGTCGAACGTGAGCAGGGCTTCGGGCATGCCTTCCCCCGCGGTGGGCAGTGTCTTCTCGTACGCGCGGGAGGCGAAGGGCACGCCTCGGTATTCGACGAAGAGCTGGCGGCGGCCGTCCTGCACCGTCGTCGGCAGGGGCTTGATCGTGGTGGCCGTGTCACCCCCCAGGGTGGCTTCGGCGAGGTTGGCATGGGCCCAGGCGCTCTGGTCGGTGTTCGAGCGTCGCGCCTGCAGGAGCACGGCGACGCCGGAGAAGACGGCGGCGAAGTCGTTGGCATCCGTCGCGGCGTCGTCCGCGGCGTCGTCCGCGGCGGCGTCGACCAGCAGCTGGATGGCGAGCGGACGGGGCTCGGGGTCGGGCTGGAAGCGTCTGTCCGGGGGTGGAGAGAGGTTCGCGATGACGCTGGCTTGATGGGTGTCGGCTGCGTCGTCGATGACTTTCGTCGCGGCCACGACGTCCTGCGTGCGCTCAAAGAAATCTGTCGCCCGCAGGTTGGGCCGTACCAGCGCGGACATGAGTGTGACCACCGTGGAGTCTTGCAGGGGCGGCTCCTTATCTTGTCCGAACCGATGCGCCCAGAACTTCCATTCCTTAAGCTTTTCGACCAGATTGTTCAGAGTCGTGCTCTTGTCGCCTTGCTCGACGCGCACATCGGCAAGCAACAGATCGGAGACCAACGACCCCACGGCCTGGCGTGCGAGTTGAGCGCCGTCGAGACCCTCGCCGAGCCGCCGGGCGAAGGCGTCGATGGCGTCTGCGTATAACCCGTCCACGTCGATGGAGGGATCGGGAATGGCAGCCCGGAGGATGGTCACCGCATGGGTCACGACACTCGCATGTCGCAACAGCCGCAAGGTCGTGGCCTCGATGCCGGCCTCGCTCGTCAAGGTGTCCTGCAACGTTCCGAGCAGCCGATCTAGTTCGCGGGAGAGCCCGTCGGAGTCTTTGAAGCGGTCCAACGCGTGCCTGCCGATGGCGGCCCATTCGTTCGTCGTTGAGGAGGCAAGCAGCAGCAAGTCCAACCAGTCGAGCGTGGCCGGGATCTCCTGGCCGTCGAGTTGCGTCAACGGCGGCAGCCCGCAGGCATCTCGCAGAGCGTTCAGGTGAGCTAGACGATCCTTCTTGGGATCCAAGACGAAAAGGGGGTGGTGCCGGAGTGCGACGCGAAGGGCGTTCCGGCAATCGTTGCGCGACGCCCCTCCCTTGCTGAGTGCGGCCAGCTTGTCCACCATCTCCCCGAGCAAGGCCCCGTCGCGCGCCTCCCGGCCCGGCATGAACAGCGCGAGCAGCACAGGATCGAGCGCGCCGGCCAGTGCCGCCACGGCCTTCCAGGACAGCCGGCCCACATGCCGCTCCAGGTCCTGGTCGGTGGTGGGGTCCGGCACTGGCCACTCGATCGACGCCGCCAACACGAAGCCGGTGAACTGCGACCCGCCGCGTTGCTCCAGGCGCTCCAGGAAGCGATGGGACTGCGCGCTCTCGTCCGATGGCTTGAAGAAACCCGTGGAGAGATCGATGAGGCTCGTTGGATCGTTCACGAGCGGCTTGACGATCGTGGTCCTGCAGCGAACGTCGCCGGCGGCGGAAGGCAGTTCGATCTCGCTGCCAGGTTCCGGCACTTCGGACAGCGGAACGGTTTTTGGCGCAATGAACCCGACGAGCGACAGCGGAACGATCAGGAGCTTGGCGTCAGGAGGCAGATCCTCCTCTTTGATGCGCAACGTCATCGCGAGACCCAGCCGGTGTGGAAACGGCGCCGGCTGGCTGGCTGTGGCCGTGATCACGTCCTGGATCGACAGCGTGCCCGCAGTCCGGGTGACCTCCTCGCCGACGGCAGGGGCGGTGTGTCGCCAACCCAGCTTGCCCTCGCCGTAGCGGGCGAGCCAGCGGACGAATGCGGTGCGGAGTTGCGCGGCTTCGTCGTCAGGCAGGTCGGCTCGGATGGGGTCGACATCCGCCTTGAGCATGGTCGCCACCACGGTTCCATCGAATTGAGTAGCGACGTAGACCACGAACTCGGTCGTCTTCAACGCCCCGAGAAACCTTTCGACGGATTCGTGCGCAGCGTCATCGCTGGCCGCGTCCGGCGCAACCGACAGCCGCACCGAAAACCCGGCGATGCCATCCGGATGAAACCCGTCCGGATCCTGTTCGACGTGGCAGTAGATCGTGTCGCTCATGAATCAACCTCCCTGTTGTCCCTTGCCTTGCCCTTTGAGCAGCTTCTCCGCCTTCGCGCGTGCTTCCTTTACGGCCGCGTTGCCTTCATCGGTCGGGCCTGCCTGCCCGGTCAGGCTCGACTGCGTCTCCCGCTTGCCCCCCGCCATCCGATAGCGCGCATCGCCTGCGGCCGAGGCCTTGAAGAAGCGGGTGATGCGGACCTCGAGGCGGAAGCCGCCGTTCGCGTCGATGTCGCCGTTCTCCGCGTAGGAAAGCCGCAGCACGACGCTCAGGTGGGCCGACGCGATGCGCAGCACGTCGACCACGCCGACGATGGTCACCACCATCGACACGGTGAGCCCGCCGCCGGAGGCGCCGATGAGCTTGCGGTACGTCAGGGCCGCGGCGAGCGTGATGGCGACCGCCCCGGTGCAGCCCGCGCACGCGAAGCCGAGCGATGCCGAGCCCCCCGCCGCGGCATCGACCACCACCATGAGCTCGTTGCCGAACGGGCGGTAGTCGACGTCGACGGTCAACCAACCGGTGCCGCCGATGATGAAGATCGAGAAGATGAACGGCAGCTCCGGCCGTGCCAGCGAGAAGCGGTTGGAGATGCGGAAGTCGGGGTAGGCGATCAGCTGGAACTGGTTCGAGATCTGGATGTTCTGCAGGCCGCTGGTGCCGAACATCAGGCTCATCGGCGGCATGCTGAAGACGTGCTCCAGGCCCACTGGAATGCCGTCCTGCTTGACCACCTTGAGGCCGCCGATCTCGTCGCCGAAGATCGAGCCGAGCGCGTTCTGCACGAACTGCAGGTTGCGGTTGATCTCGACCTTCTTGGGATCGAAATCGACCTTCAGCCCGCTGCCCTTCGAGAAGCGCACCGCGACCTCGCGCAAGGTGACCATCACCTGCCCACCGACGGCCGCCTCGAAGTCGGTGTTGAGCGTCGCCTCGCCTTCGTCATCGACTCGGTCGGTGTCCTTCGAGGCTTCCAGGCGCACCCGACCGACGAGCCGGGTGTTGACGGCGTTCAGGCAGAAAGGGCCCAGGCTGACGAGCGCCTTTCGCCCCGACAGCGCGGCGTCGATGTCCAGCTGCACCCAGGCGCGGAAAGTCTCCTTGTTGAAGTCGTGGCTCAGGCGCACCGCGTCCTCGGCCCCCTTGGGCAGGCGGCAGCCCTTGAAGAGTCGCTGCAGTTCGAGCCCGCCGCAGTTGCGGAAGATGTCGCCGATGTCGAAGTCGCTGAGGTCGACCGGCAGCAGGCGGTCGCCTATCCGGTTGAACGGCAGGCTGAGGCCCCACGCCTTGAGCGAATCGCCGAGGCGGCCGAACCAGGCCTCGACCTGCGTCGTGTCCACGAGCTGGTCGACCAGGCCGTAGTAGTAGCCCATCTGGCGGCGCGCGTAGTCCAGGTTGGGCAGGGCCGGCACCGAGCCGATGGCGGCCATGGCGCGCAGGATGTTGTTGGGTGCGGCGAGCAGGCCGCCGCTGCCGATGTTGCCGATGGCGCGCACGGCCTGGTCGACGTAGGCGGTGGCCATCTCGCCGGTGCGGGCCAGGTCGTTACCGATGCGGCAGACGTCGCGGTCGAACGACTGGAACGAGTCCAGGAACTTGGCGTACGTCTCAGCGCCCTGGAAGATCTCGTCGACGCCGTTCTTGATTTGCTTGTAGAGGTCGGTGGCCTCGATGTCTTCCAGCGCCTTCTTCAGCAGCGTTTGACCTTGGTCCTTGATGTTTTCCTCAAGCCTTTTGGCCGCGTTCTCGAAGTAGTCGCAGGCGTCACCCAACCCGTTCAGCAAGCCGTCCGCAACGTCTTCTGGCGCTTTCAGTGACTCGACCGCCCGTGTTCGCCATGTCGTCGCCAAGCCGACGAGGCGGTCCCGTGCATGTGTCACGGTCTCTACCTTCACGGGGAAAACGCCCTCCAGATCATCGAGGAGGGGGGTCATCAGCGCCGTCAGTCCGGCCACGACCGACTGCGCGATCGACTCCGGTTGCAGCTTCGCGGCAACGTCTGCCAGCTGGCGCGACAACGTGTCGGCCGCCGCCTCCATGACGTCCGACGCCGTCGCGACGCCGCCCTGTGCGGCCTCGATCATCTCCTCGACTGGAACGAGCACCCGTTCCACGGCAAAGTCGATCCAAACCAGCTCCGACTGCGTCTCGACCCACTTGAGAAATGTGTTCACCTTCTCGTTCGTCTTGACGCAGGCCGATTCCAGGGCGGCGACGAGCTCGTCCAGTTCGAGTGGCAGTGGACCATGCTGCTTGAGCGTCTCGATCCCTTCGTTCACGGTGTTCTGGATCTCGACGACACCGGCCTTCATCTTCTTGGCGGCATCGACCATGGCGTCGTCGACCCGATTGATCACTCGCTCGATCTTCGGGGCCGCGTCCCTCGCGGCGACGGCCGTCGACGCGAGCGCGCCCTCGATGTTCGTCACGTGGCCGTTCAACTTTTCCGCCAGGTCTGGGTGCAGCTTCGCGAGTTCGGCCTTGTGGGCCTCGATCTCCTTGCGGGCCTGCAACACGGCGCCATCCGTGCCCCTGAGCGCCTGGTCGACCGCCGCTGAGAATGACGAGAGCACGTCGAACCATCCCGACACCGCCTCGCGCGGCGCAACGAGCGCGCGGTCGACTTCCCGCAGGGCGATCGCCGCGCTTTCACCCACGCGGCGAGAGACGTCGTCCAGCTCTGAGGTGAGTCGGTCGCGGGCGTCTGCCACCGTGGTGCGCGCGTCGAGCACCACCTTCTGGAAAGCATCGTTGATCTGCGCCGAAAGGTCATCCAAGCGCTGGCGCGACCATGGCTTGTCCCGGTCGATCGCCTCGCGGATCGCGTGCACCTCGCGGGTCGCCTGATCCAGCGCGGTGCCGATCTCGTCACGCAGGTCGCGTAGCGTCGAACGTGCGGATTCGATGCCCTGGTCGGCTTGGCCGATGCCGGCCGAGACACCTTCGAACACAGGGCGCAGCGCGTGGGCGACGGCTGGCGTGATCATGTCCTCCAGCGCTTGGCGGTTCTTCGGAAACTTGTTGAGATCGTTCTCCCAACCATCGACTTGGCGGATGAAACCCGTTTCCCACGCCTGCAGCTCCTGGTCGATGGCCAGCCGCTTCGCGCCGATCGAGCCGGCGATGCTGCGCTTCCATTCGTCGCAGCCCTGGAAGGTGCCCACCAGGTTCTCGAGGGTCTCGTCGCCCTTCGGGAGCAGGGCGACGAGACCGTTGTACGCAAAGTCGCGAGCGTCACTCAGCGTCTTCATCTGCGCCTGCAGCTTCTGCGCGACGCCGGGCCCCTTGAAGGCGGCGACCTTGGCCCGGAGATCTCCGATCGTTGCCTTGACTGCGTCCCGATCAGAGCCCTCCGGCGGCAAGGGGCTGCCCTGCAGTTCTTCCACGGCGCGCATGGCGGTCGAAAGTGCGACCAACTCACTGGGCCCGTCTTCCAGCTTCTTGCCGGGTTGCCACCAGCCGCTGATGGCATCGGTGTCAACGCGTGCGAGCGTCGGCAGTTTCTTCGCCTCGGTCCCCTCGACACGCCCCGCCCGCATGAAGGTGAGGGTGCGCAGCGAGGCGTAGACGGGCCGTTCGCCGCGCGCCTGGTTGATGGCTGTGCGTTGCGCAGCCGGCGCCAAGCGCCAAGTGAAACGTGCGAAGCCGCGTGGGACGGAGGGTTCGGGCACGTCCTGCGCACCCGCCCCGGCGTTCGCCGTCGACGGTGGAGGAACGCTGCTGCTCGGCGGCGGCAGGTTGATCCAGTCGATCGACAGCTCGTGCGGCCAGTTGTCGGTGTCGGCATTGAAGCCCTGGCGCGTGTTCGTGAAGAAGTAGAGGTTGTCCGGGTTCACGCACGGCTGGCTGCTGAGCGCATCGGTGCGGGTGCCTTCGCTCGCCTGCAGGAAGACCACGTCCGGCATCGCGTACACCTGCGGGCGCTGGCGGGCCGCGTGGCGGTTCCACAGGGGGACCTTCCAGCCGCGGGAGTCGACGTTTTCGCCCCAGAAGCTGTCCACCGGGATGATGGTGGAGTTGAAGCGCATGCCCTGCACGAAGGCGTTGGTCGAGGGAGCCGCGACATCGGCGTCGGGATACCGCCGTTCCGGCTGCATCAGCTCGATGTACTCGCGCACCTTGCGCAGCACGGGCCTTCGCGTGCGCGTCTTGATGCCGCCTTCGGGTGTGAACTGGGCGGACGGGTTGACCGTTCTCTCGTAGACCACGACGTGCTTGGCCCGGTGCCACCACACGGCGATCCTCCCGACCACCTCGACCCGCTGGCGTTGCACATGCCCGTTGCGGGTCTCGGTGATGATGGCGACCCGGTCGTTGCAGAAGCGCACCGTCTGGTCGGCGTCGCCTCCGGAAGGCGACAGGGCGATCGACTCGACGTGGCCGCCAGTGGACGCCGGCTGGTCCAGCAGCATGTTGAGGACGTTGAGCGATTCGACGGGCCACAGCGCGCCGCCGGCCAGCCCCTGCGCATGTTGGCGCGGCGACACGCCGGGCACGCGTTGCGAGGGCGGCGCTTTGTGGGCGGCAGCGAGGTCGGCGTCGGTGCCAGCGGTCGGCAGGACCGCGGGGCGGTGCAAGGCGGTGGTCCGAAGCGCGAATCGCGCACCCTGCTCGAAGCGTGCGGGTGCGAACGGCACGGGGCTGTCGGGATCATCGGCCCACACCTCGAGCCGTTCGGGGCGACGTAGGAAGGCCTGGTGTATGCGGTCCCAGCTGTCGGTCGTCCGGGAGTCGCGCCGGTCCAGGACGGAGCCGGTCAGTGCCTCGATCTCGGTCACGCGGGAACGCCGTGACGGGCCGCGCTCCGCGTCGGGCCAGAGGCCGATCGACAGGCCGTAGACGAACTCTGCACGCATTGCGACCATCGCGGCACCGGTACCGCCTTCGGAAGAACGTGAGAAGAGCTGGCGGCTGGCCCACTCGGGCAACAGGTAGTTGCGCTCCACATCGGACGGCCGGACCCACAGGTCGGCCGGGGGCGTTAGGCGGAAGTCCACGAGGTGCCTGCGCTCCGCGCCGTCCTGGTCAGGCGCTTCTTCGTCCGGGTACGGGCGCTCGAAGCCCAATGGGCGCCGATCGGGGTCGAGGTCGTGGATTTCCAAGCGCCGCGGTTTGTCCATGCTCTCGCCGACAGATTGCGGCGGCAGCACGTAGTGATAGGCAGCACTGGTGACGAGCGTGGTCCACCGGCCGGTGGTGCTGTCGTAGCGGGCGACGGTGCTGTTGCCCTCATCGCCGCGCTCGTCCAGCGGCAGTGCGTGGTACCGCATGAAACTGAAGGGCGTGGACGAGAACATCACGGTGGGCTTGCGCGCGGCCTCGCCCGTGTTCGGGTTGCGACCGCGGCGGTCGATGAGCTCCGCCGTCAGTTCCCACGACCTCGGGTCGACGAGTGGGTCGCCGGACATTGATTCGGTAACCTGCAGGTGCCAGGGCGCCGCGGCGTGGTCGATAGCCGCAGTTCCTTTGACCGCGCTGGCCGCCTCGTCGAGCAAGAGCACCGGCAGCCGGCGTGCGCGGGCGTCCTCGGCGCTGTCGTGGTTGATCGGCTGGACGTGGTCTACGGCCATGCCGAGTTGCAGCTTGAAGTCGCCGCCTCGCCGCGGCAGCAGCGAGGGCAGTTCGCCCTGCAGCGACCATCCGGGTGCGCCCGTTCGTTCGCCCATGAACAGCAGCGACGCGTCGCCTCGGTGAGCCGGGGAGAGCAGCAGGGCCCGCTCCCACTTCACGTGCATGTCGGCGATCAGGCCTTGTCTTGACGCATCGGCGTCGGCGCGCTCGTCGTGCAGCCTAAGGGCGAAGAATCGCCGGTCCCGGCGTGCCAGTTCTGCGTCGGCGTGCCTCGCACGCAGATCGATGGACTTTCCACGCGGGCCTTCGAGGTCGAACGCCGGCCAGCGCGCCTTGAACGCGAGCTCGTTGACCTTGGGGGGATGGAAGATGTCGGCCGGTTGCAGGCTGGCGTGGAAGATCGGCTGCATGCGCCATGTCACGGGCTTGCCCCAGCCGGTGAAGATTGCGGCGATGTGGACGCCCTGCTCGGTCGGCTTCGCCACGCTCTCCTCGGCGAACAGGCCGAAGTGTGCTGGGCCCTTCGTCAGCAGCGTCAGCTCCGGCAGCAGGGACAAGGGCCTGGCGGGTGACAACTGGGCCTGGCTGGCCAGCGTCAAACGCATCGCGGCGATCGTCTGGCCGAGCATGCCGGGCAGCGTCCGCACCTCCGCAGGCGCGTTAGAGGCGTGTTCGGGAAGTCCGTCGCCGGGAAGGGCGGGCGGCAGCTTTTGTGGGCTGCCGATGTTCAAGCGCACCCTGGTGCGGGCTTCGGCCGACTGGATTTGGGTGTCAGCGATGTTGCCGGTCAAGGTGGCTTCGACGTACAGGCTCGGGCCGAACGAAAGCCATTGGGGGAGTTCGTCCGGGTGGCGCGACTCGCCGTCGTCCGGGACCTGCAGATGGAATTGTTCGTTACGGATGCGCAAGCGGGAGTCGTGGCGCGTGTCGACGGATGTCACGCCGTCTTCGAGCCGGACGGCGACACGCTGCCGAATGCGGAATCCCGGCGGCAGGACGCCGTCCCCCGGCAAGCCTTCCAGAGACAGCCCGGGGAAGCGCTTCAAGCCGGGCGTGCTCGCGAATTCCGTCGAGGCGGTGAACTTGTTGCGGGCATCCGTCGCTTTCTCAAACACAACTGGATAGCCACAGTCACTGAGTACCGAAGACAAGACGTGCGAGGCGTCCGGCCAGAAATCGTCGGGCTCCACGATCACGTTCTCGTTAGAGGCCTTGTTGTAGGGCGAGGGAGTCCAATGCAACCGGCCGAGGTCGACGCCTTTCGGCGTGAAAACCTCATTCTTGCTCTCGCCGCGCAGTCCGAAAGGCAGGCTGCGAACCACTAGGCCGCCGTTCGACGTCGCGGAGAGTGTCGGCAGGCTGGAAGCGTAGACCGCACTGAACGCAAAGAAGGCCTTGTCGACCTTTGCCTGTTGAGCGTTGGCCGGCAGCGGGAGCGGCACCACGAGGTCGAGTCGAAGACTGCTGGTCCCATCCGGCCATTTCTCGTTGCCGATCTGCAAAGTGCTATGGCGCGCCTTGCCCTCCCAGTCCATCGTCGGCACCAGCGGCACCCGCAGGGTGGGGTAGTGCATGTTCTCATCGGGTGCGAACTGATCGAGTACGCTGATCCCATCGAACTGCAGCCGGGGTCCGCAGGGCTTGCCGGTCTTCCGCGTGAACCGCAGGGTCACCGTCTTGCCGTCCGGCTCGAAGAGCTTCACGAGCTCGAGGTCGCTCAGGTCATAGAGGTCGGCCACCTGAGCCTCTTCGGTCTTGGCATCGACGGGAATCCAGCGGAGGTGTCCGTTCCAAACCCTCTTGTTCTTGCCCGCGGCCTCCTCGAGGTAGTGGATCTCCACCGATCCTTCGCGCGACGACTTCGGCTCGCCATCCGTGAGAGGCGGCCACTGGAATGTGCCGTAGCACCGGAACGCAAGGAACGTCTTCATGTCGTCAGCTCCTGTCTTTTCGGATATCGCGCGCGCAGCACCGTGCTTGGCGCCGGGCGGGACTGCCGTCGCTGGCGCGCCGGCAGAATTGCCGGGTGGGGCGGATCAGGGGAGTGGGACGACGCGGACAGCGTAGGGCGGGCTGCCCTGCTGTGGGGTCACTGGCGTCGTGGTTGGGACTTGCGAGTGGGGTCTGCTTCGTGACCTGTCACGAGACACGACGACATGGACGACGAGGTACATCTGTGACGCTCCTGCTGCGATGGAACCCGCGCGACACGAGTGCCGTACCGCGCATCCGCGAGGCAGGTAACTTGAAATGGGCGCGGGCGACTGGCTGGGCTGCTGGAGCATCCCATTGCATTGACCGGCTCGCTACCCCCTAGTTTGAATTGCACCCCGTATGCGTGCTTCAACGGGACAACTGCTCGGGCGGCTCGGACGCCCGCACCGCGATGCCCGGGGGCCAGCGCCGTGCTCAGGAACCACAGGACCTCGACGCCAACAGCCAGACGGCTCCTGCCGCTTCGCCGACCCGCATGGCGCGTCGCGTCCAGGCTCGGCCGCTCGGGCCGACTCGCAGTCGAAGCGGGCTACGATTGGGCTTGTACGAGAACGCTGCGCACGTGCACGTGTCGGTCACCAAGTAGGCGCGCGGCGTCGGCGGCAACTTCGACAAACCAAAGGAGAATCACGATGACGTTTTGGACCATCATCGGCACCGGGCTTGCCGACGTTGAAGGCAAATCCTTTGGCGTCACGCTCGACACGGACATCAAGGCCTGGACTGCGAGTGGCCCCAGCGTTGGGCTCTTCTTCAGTGTGAAGTCCGGCTCCTATGCAGTCGTCGGCGTGCCGGAAATCGGTGTCCAGTTGGTGACATCGCCTGGCAAGGAAGCGGCGTTCTTCCACGACCTGACCGGCACCAGCGCCGTCGGCGCCTCGGGCGAGGGACGCGCCAATGGCACCAAGTTCAGGTGGAAGCTCGACAGCAAGTGACAGGGCCCGGGCCTGCGTGCCCGGGATCGTCGAGTGGGGTGTTGCTCAAGCAAAGAAGAGTTGGCTGACACCTCGCTTCGAACATCTAAACCCAGGGGTCAGTTCTGGGTCAGCGTCAACACATTCAGGGTCGAAAGCGTGAGCTCGCCCGTGTAGACACCGGTCGTTAAGCTGGACCAGTTTCGCATCTCTGCGAGCGGTCGATCATCTGGCACGGTCGCCGCCTATTGAATGGCAGGTTCCCGGCGCATATCGCGCTTTAAAGCTGCGGCGTCTAGGGGCAGCAATCGCTGCAAAGCCGTCGTCTGGGAGTGACCGACTGCTTTAGACCGCCCTGTTCTGCGACGTTCGAATTCGGCAAGTCGAATGGCGACGCTCACCGAAAAGCAGAAGTGGGGTTCCAAGAGGTTGTGGGACCGGCCTAGCTCATTGATCCCGTCATCATGGAAGGGCATCGTTCACTTCTCCTCTTGCTTCACTCCGGCATTTTCAGTCACATTTAAGGTCAAGATGAGGAGGCTCGGAATGCGCATGAATGTCGCGCGAAGACTTGCTGAAGGTGTCGGAAGCTGGCTGCACCTGGAGTTTTGCTGCTACCGCGCGGGGTTGTTGTCCGAGGTATCGCTCAAGGCTGCGGTCGGTCAAGTTCTTAGCTCTGTGCCAATCAATACGAAGGGCGCCAGAGCGCATTCAGATTTTCCGCACGAGGCAATTAATGTCTTCAAGAAGACCAACACAAAGAAGGTCGATTTCGCGTTGGTGCTTGCAGGAGATGGAGTTCCAAGGAGGAACGCACAAGTAGTTGTTGAAGCGAAATGGGCTGGCTCGCCTCACTGCGCTCCTGACAAGATCGTGGAGGATTTCGTGCGTCTGTCATTGATCAAGCGAATGGATCCCGACTGCGCCTGCGTCTTCGTACTTGCGGGACACCACAGAAGCGTTGAGAAGATAGTTGCCGAGGTGCCATTCAAGACTGAAGGCGAGCGCAACTACGGCATTGGATCGGACTCGATTCAGAAAAGGTTCAACTTCGCACGCCCGTTGAAACTCAGCAAAGCAAGCTCAAGCGAATCAATCGGACTGGCATGGAAGGCCCTCGGCTACAAGGTGCCTAGGTCAATCGTTGTTGATTCATACCCCGCACATCCTCTTCAGACTCATACAGGCACGGTCGACTTTCAGGCGCGGGCCTGGAATGTTGTACGGGTGGATGCGCATAACCTCTGAACGGACCGCTCCGCCTAAGTCCACATAACTCGCGTTTGAACGCCGACTCAGGCCTGGTTGCACCGGTCGGTCTCGAGCATGCCAACGGTCCACCCGCGCTCAATATTCAGTCGGCGCCGATACCACATCAGTCACTAGCTGCCCCTTGTTTTCAGCAGGCGGGTTCGTCACAGACTGCCCGTGGCCATGGTCTCGTTGAAACGGTCGGAAGTGCTTGTTCGGGGCTGTGTCCGCACCTACCAGAGGTGGAACTTCCTGCTCTCGGTGCGCACTGTCAGCGCAAGATCAGCGCTATACCGCAGTTGTCGCCCAGTCTCCCGGGGCGCTCCGGTCCCCAGCCCGCATTCCAGTAGGAGAATTCGGCGACGACTTGGCCCAGAACTGGCGGCCGTCCACGTGCTTAAAGGACTGGCTCCATTCGCCGTCCGCGCGTTCGGGGAGGTGGAGGACCTCACGGTCTGAGCAGTAGCTGGTATGCAATGGGATGGACGCTCCTTCCGATCGAGTGGTTGCTGACACATCCACTGTGGCACTTCGATGCCGTCTACGGGTGGGGGCGTCCCCATTGCATACGACCGCAACCGCTGCAAAGCGACCGTAACCGTGCCTTCGCGCCTCACACAAGACTGTCAAGACCGCACCATCAATCCGTCCTCGAGTCGCTAGTGACTTGCATACCTCACCGGACTCTGAGAGCCTTGCCCACCGCCGGTCCCCAGCACAGTGCCTAGGTTCCGATCCTTGAACGGCGGTCCCGCGAGTCCGCCTGGATCAAGAGCGTTGAAGGCGATGCGTCCATCCGGGTTGGGGCTCTCCCACCCGCCGACCTCGAACACCGCGCGAACGATGCCCCATGCGTGGACCACAACAATGCGAACCCGCCCCGCCCTTGCCGAAGACAGCCGCCACCAGCCCCTGGTCACGGCGTACACCGAATTCTTGTTCGACGCGACCTCACCCCAGCGGCGGTTGATGTTCAGGAAAAGTACCTCCTCGCCTTCTTTCCATCCGGGCAGGTCGCTCATACGAAAGCTCTGGCCGTGCGTYGCCTCCACATCCTCTACGCTTCTAAACGACGCGAAGCCATGTCCGGCCTGTAGGTTGGTGAGGGGCGGGACTGCTCTGTCGAGCGACGACAGGTAATCCAGGACGTCGATGAGCGCACCCTCCACTCGCTGTGCCTCCTGTTGCGTAGAGATGCCGTCGCGCACGATGGACATCCTCGGCAGTCGCCCAGACCTCAGGATCGCGGCAATGGTGCCGAGCTTCTCCGAGTGTTCAGGATCCGTCTCATCGTCGGCGATGGTCTGCAGCGCCCCGTCGGCCATAAGCCGCACTGCCGAAATCAAGTGGTCGTACACGCGCTGACCCTGACCTTCGCCTACGTAGAAAACGTGCCCGTCCAACGGATGCATAAGCGGGTAGACGTAGTGTCTTAGGTGCTCTGTCGTACGGGGCGAAAACTCGAGCCGTTCATTGCGTATCCATTCGAGATCAGGCGGAAGATTCTTTGGAAGCATGTCGGATCCTTTTCATCGTCAGCTCACCGTCAGGCCTTGCCCTTCTTCCTGCGCTGCACGCCGAACTGCTCCATCCGCGCGTTCAACAGGTCGTTGGCGAAGCAACGCATCAACATAGCCTCCACCTCGTCAATCATTCCGTCGACGACGGCGTAGGCGCTGATGTACGTCGCGATGTCAGAGAGGGCCACCCTGACCTTCACGATCTGCCGGCCCTTCTCTTCGTAAGTCCGGTACTGGTGGTTGGTGGTCGGATGATTTAYGCGCCGTATCGCCTGAACGTCCTTGCGGTCTCGGTTGTAGGCGTTGGTCGCCTCTCCCCAGAGGGTTAGGCGCTTGGCTTTCCCTACATACAACGCCCTGCCGCGGCTATCGAAGAAAACGTAGATACCATGTGTCGACTCAAGCTGTTCACGCAGGCCCTGGCGGTAGGTGTTGTTCTTGGTTTCGAAGAGCCTCAGTCTGTCTCCGTCGCCGCAGCCATCCAGTTCATAGAACTCGACGATGGGCCGTACGGCGGTAGCTTGGATCTCCTTTTGGCCGGCGAGATAGGCCTTCTGAACCAGCGTAGTGATCTGACGAGGCGTCAGTTGCACGGATCGCTTCAGTGGCTGGATCGCCAAGCCGCCGAGTCGGCTGGACAAAGCGACGTCCGTCAGCGGCGGGGCCGATTTGGTCTCCCTGAACTTTCTCTTCAACGCAGCAATGACGTCGCCACCGCTTGCGCCTCCCTGGCGTCCGTTGGTCGTGGCCATTGACTTTGGCGTTGGATGTCGCCCCTCATGCAGAGACACGCAATGTACGAGGTGTGCGCTGAACGGCTTACCCTTCAAGTGAGGGTATCTGGCGCCTATGTGGGCGGTGTGCAGTACAGCAACCGATCGGATGCAAGCATCCACGGAGCCCTGGGCGAATGTCCGGTTCGCCGCCGGGCATCCCTACGCCTCGAAGGGGGCGCAGGGTCGATTGCTCCAGTTCGTGCAGGCGCACAGCGGAGGTTCGACCACACCCCGACCCACTGGCGGCACAACGCGTCGAGGAGCGTCCTCGGATGCCGCGTCGCTTGACCATCGTTCGACTACCTCCGGAACGCTGCAGCGACCGCATTGAGTCGGGAAGCGGCCGGTCGATGGATCGAGGCGACCGGCCGCAACCGCTGCATAGCAGACGTTGGCCTTGGGCAGGGCGCTTGTCGACTTCACAGCGGCCCGCTGGCGCTAAGCATCAAATCGAGGCGAGAATGGCCCATTCCGATACTTCGTTGGAGACATATTCATGAAGACCTATGCGTCGCTAAAGGCTCAGATTGTCAAGTTGGAACGCGAGGCCGAGAAACTGCGGAAGGCAGAGGTGGCCGGCGTCATATCCAGAATCAAGGAAGCCATTGCCGCGTACGGATTGACGCATGATGATCTGGGCCTCTCGCGAACCATCGAGAAACGGGCAGGCGTCAAGGGTCGAGGTGAGACCAAGACCACCGTCGGAACACCCAAGTACAGGGATCCCRAGTCTGGCAAGACATGGACGGGACGAGGCAAGCCTCCGAATTGGATTGTTAGCGTGAAGAACCGCGACCGGTTCTTGATCGATGCTTCGGGATCTTCGTCGGGCGTCGAACTTTCCAACGAACCTACGAGACGCAAACGCCGTGTTTCTCGAAAGGCGTCAACGCCAGCTGCTCAGTCCGCCGCAGTACAGATTGAGGGTGGMGTCGGCTCGCAGTAGAAGTGGCGACCTGGCACGCAGCGCGTCAAGCGCTCATCCGGAGCATTTTCCTTCAGTGCCGGCCAGCTCGCCGATCTGCACAGCGCAGTCGATCTCTACGCCGAGCGCGTGATTGGCCGCAACAAGAGCTGCACGACGATGAGTGGGGTACTCGCGCCACGAGAAATCTGCGAGGTCCCACAGCTCCCTCAGGCTCAACCTGGGTTCAACCTCCAACGCCCTGTCCCAGAACTCCCGCCGCCACTGGCGTTGGTCAGCTTGGTGCGTGCTCAGGTGGTAGTTCTCAGCCCAGCCCTCAGGCGATTCACTTCGCTCTGCCCCGTAGGAGCGCGCGGCCACCTGCTGCAGTTCGACCATTGTTGCGGACGGATCGAGCTTGCTCAGCTTCGTGAAAACGCGATCAACCCAGGCAGATCTCGAGATTGGACTGGACATGCGTGCCTCCGAATACATGTGCAAACGCAGCACAGGTTGGAAATACCCGTCGAGAGATCACTCTACTGCGGATCAGCTGCAGGAGGGTGAGATTTTTGGACCGGTCCGTCCTCCTGAAAGCACTCTTGCACAGGCGCCCTCAAAGAGATTCAATCGACGCTTTCTCGGCTGTTTGCGAGGTGAGTGAATGAGCGACGAAGTGAAGCCCAGCGAGGCAGCCAGCTACCTGCAGGGTGAAGTGATCTGTGCGATGGCCATGATCGCTGCGCTCGTGAAGCTGTTGCCGGACAAGGATGCGTTCCGTCAAGAGGCAGTCGCTGAGCTGGATCTGCTTCGTGATGCCTTCACGGAGAACCCCAACGCAGGGCCCCAGCTCAAGGCTGTTGGCATGACGAGGTTGTGGCTGATCGATCTGATGCAGTCGTTTCCTGTGGACAAGCCTCACTGACCATCCCGGATGGTCTGCTTTGCTGGGCAGGCACCCTGGAAGTGCCGGGCAGGGGAGGTCAGGCGGTTCATGCCCGTGCGGCGGCCGCTCAAGCCTTGGGCGATTGTCAGGTCACCGGATCGAGCACCTCGATTTCAGCGATCAACTGGAGCTCACGCAGGTAGTCTCCTCGATTGCGGGCGAGCCAGCCGACGATCTTGGCGTTCTCCAAGAGCGCGCGGATGTAGGCCTTCACCACGACAAGTTGCAGACTGTTCGGACCGTACGTCTGTTCCAGTCTCTTTGCGTTTGACTGAACCGTCGCCATCTCTCGCTGTAGGCGCTGTCGGGCCTCCGACGGGGGGTTCAGCCTTCTACGAGCCTGGGCGCCGTCCGTCAGCAATTCAGCCGGCGTCGCATGCAACATCACCAACGAGAACTTCACCGAGTAGTTTCGTAGATCGATCATCGCCTGCGCCACATCGATCTGCCAAGACGGTTTCATATGCTGAAGCGCCTGAAATAGCCCCCTGGTGGCCGGCTTGTCCGCCAGAAGTTGGACGGCTTCGATACAGATCCCATCTAGCATCCGAAGTCTGTCTCGGATGGATTCGACTGAAATGCCGAGTGCCTGAGACAGGATCACCCTCGAAGCGCCTCCCTCCGCAGCTCGAATGATCAGTCGATGCTCTTGGACAGCCGAGAGCCTGTTGACTTGGCGGTTGTAGCTAAGGCCCTCGCAGTCCGTCAGGACCCGGCACAGCGCCCTGGTGAGATTGACCTCGGTCAGCGCCGCCTTGCGCAGCAATCCGTCGAGAACCGAGTAGCCTGCACCTTCGTCCTGCGATCTGGGAACAACGACCAATGGGTCCAGCAGCCCAACCGAACGAATCGACTCGCGTATCTGTCGGTACTTTGCACTGCTGAGAACCGACTGAGGCAGCGACTTGTTGCTATGGAGCTGATCGAGCTCGAGTTCCAAGTAGGTGGGGTTGGTGGCCAGTTTGGCAGACGTATCGGACGCGGTCATTGAACCATCTCCACATCGGATACACCCTCGACGAGGTAGCGCGGCGCAGTGCCCTTCCCCTCGTTCCTCAAGAGCGAGACGAACTCTGGATCCGCGAACAGTTCCTTGAAGATCTTCCGAGACGCTTTCAACGCAGCTTGCGCACGGTCTGCCTTTCGCTGAAGTGAGCGATGCTCTCGCGTTTGCTGCTGGTACATCTCGACCAGTTCCTGGTCAGATGGATGGTGGCCACCGAGCGTGCCTGGTTCCAGAGCGCGGTGAGTCATCTGCTTGCCGCATAGGCTACCGGCCTGGCTCGCCGAAGGTTCAACCCTCGGAGCCCTCTCGATCGCTTTCATTGGGGTTGCTCCGACAGAGGCGCTTGTGCCGTGAGCGCGTACAGGGGGGCCAATGTCTTCGTGCGGTACACATCCAGGGCACGGCCGTTGCTGTCCATTCGCGGCAGTCTTGACGCAGGCATGTCCATCGAAGGAAGCAGGTAGTAGTCCTGCACAGCAGCGTTGTCGAAGTCCATCCGGACGATGACCACGATATCGGTGGGCACTGAGGGCATATGGACACGCCACCGGTAGTAGCCACGCGCGTTGCCTCGGTTCGGCGCCACGACGATCTGCACGGTCAGCTCGCCGTTGACAGTCAGCCGCCTGCCCCCTGAGTCGAGAGTGCAAGAACTGCCGCTTGCGAGAAAACCAGCCACCACGTCAGCCACGATCAGTTGGCTCTGCTCCCGGAGCGAGCGATTGACCTGTTCGAAGCCGCGGTTCTGCTTCAGGTCGTAGCCGACCAGCCCGTAGAGCTTGGTCAGGCTTCCAAAGATCCGGAGATATGAGGAGACGGACGGGACGTCTTTGCTGCTCGCAAGAATGTCCGCGGATAGTTGACCGTGCTGAACAAGCAGTTGCGCTGCGCCGCGCAGCATGTCATTCCTGTCGAGCGGCTTCGCCGCTTCCCGAATCATCTGCTGGGCCCGCAGGAAGCGGGGCATGGGGATGATCGACGCGTAGGCGCCCTCCTTGCGAATCCACAAGTCCCGGGTGTTCTCCCTCACCGGAGCTTTGAGCTTGCCCGACTTGCGGTTGTAGATGGCGGTGCCTGCGTAACGCTCGTTCGTCAGAACAGCGTGGACGGCTTCCATCCGCCAGGGGTGACCGCCAACCCAGGGAATCCCGCGAGCGTTCAGGAGTTCGGCAATCTCCGATCGTGTACGGCGCTTGTCGATGAACAGCTGGAAGACGAGTCGAACGGCCGCGACTTCGGCTGCCGGGCCAGGCGCAAGTGAGACACGGTGCGACTGAATGCCCTTGCGCTCCCCCAATGCGAGAGTGCCTCTCACTCGGCCAGTCTCATCGACGACGATACGGCGAAGCCCAAAGCACGCCACGCCGCCTTGCGCGTAACCCTGCTTGGCGATGTTGCAGGCGCCTGCAAACACTCGAACTGATAGCTCCCGGCTGAATTCTGCCGCCATGCTGCGTTTGAGCCCGATGAGCACCGAGGATGAGATCGATCCGTCGTTCGCGAACTGCTCGGCGCAGTAGATGACGCGGATGCCTCGGCGCTTGCATGTCAGTTCGCAGGCCGCCGCTTCGTCCGGGTCCTGAAATCTTCCCCATCGACTGACGTCGTAGACCAAGACGGCCTGGAATGGAACGAGAGGCTGCCCGACATCCAGCAGCAAGCGCTGCATCGCCGTGCGGCCCTTCAGTTCGAGGCCGCTCTTTCCAAGGTCCGCGTACGTGCGAACCACTCGCATGCTGTTTCGCAACGCGTACTCGGAGATCACACGGGACTGGTTCTCACGGGAGTACCGCTGATGTTCCGTGGACATGCGCACGTACTGCGCAACGGGGATCAGATCATGATCACTATTGCTCACTGCAGTTGGCGTGACGCCGCGTTGATCGAGCCCTGCCATGTCCAATCCCGGCACAATAGAAACTCAGAGCTTGAATCGTGAAATTGCTGCGTGACAGAGCGATGACGTGCGTGCTTTTCCAGCAGCGGACAACCCCATCATCGAGTTGACGCGTTCCAGCCGGCCGGCCCAGTACGCGCCGCGGAGGTGGTACGGCAGTGGCTTGGACTTTCCAGCCGTGTAGTTCCCGCGCGAAGGTTGGAAGGCACTGTGCACGGATGACTTCTCGCCGAGACCTCGCGCTCACCCGACGGCGGTGAGATGCGGCACCCGTACTTCGCGAGTGCAGGTGAAGACGGCGCGGGTGCACGCATGTGACATGCGTTGGGCGCTAGAGAGCACTTGACGCAGGCAGTTCTCATGGCTCCATAGCGTGCCCCCCAAAAGAGGGACGTTTGTTATTCCATTGACCGCTTGACGCCTCGCAGCCAGACCGATACCGTTGGTCACCAACGCCGGCATTGCCAATGAAGTGATGGCAGCCAAACCGAAAATGCGCACGATCGATGCGAGCGGCTGGCCGGCAGGCTAACGGGAGGAATTCATGATCCATTCAAGTGACTTGACCGCGGCGAAGCGTGCTGCTTCTATCTCGCCTGGCTACGCACTGATTGCGTGTGCCGCGACGCGACCTCGGATTGCGATCTCTCCACCGACCTAGGCCTGCGGCTCGCGCCCGCGGACACCACTTCAGGCGACGACCGTGGGGTTCAAGCACTCCTGCCCGTCGGGTGCAGTGTTTTGCTTCGAATAGTTCCTAGATCCTCGCGCGAATAGTGGCTTGATCGTCCGCCATTCTTCCCACCGACTTTGGGATACCAAACGTCGCCTCTGAACACTCCGGCGAGTCCAGCCAGGCGCACGCCGCTTCTCAGGGTGACGACGCGGCCGTGAACGTTATGTGGATCTGTGTGCTGGTTCCACACTCGGCTCGCGACCGCCTGGCTGTCGGCATCGTGGTTGCCCGCAATGAAGTACCACTCCACGCCAGCTCGATCCAGTGGGGCCATCTCCAGTTCGAGAGGGCGCTCAGGCTCCATGTCACCGAGAAGAATGACGCTCTGAGCACTGGTGTCGTGAGCAGCCGCCACCATCTGCCGAAACTTGGAGTGGGGGTCTCCGCAAAACAGGATTGGCGCCGGCTTCATTCGTCACCTCCGGTAGGACTGAAGGACGACTGAGGCACCAGTGGCTCGGTGGACGTGGTTCTGGCTGGCGAGAGAGATGGGCTGAGGGTGAGCATGATGTGACCGTGCTGCGACGACGCTGAGGCCGTCGCCTGGCGGCGGTGGCATGTATGTCCGGTGAAACGGACTCAGGCGCAGTCGTACGCTATGCGGCCGAGGTGCTCGGCAAGCATGTCGACGCCACCCGGCTCCTCAGCGATGTCGATGGGACATCCGCCGAGGCCTACCGCCGGCCGGATCAACCAGTGAGCGAGCCAAGCTTCTGAGTCCGGGCCGATGTGCTCCAGTGCCACTACCTGCAAGCGCTCGTACGCCTGCGAGTGCGAGAAGCGCTCCAGGCGATCAAGCAGCGCTCGGTCAGCAGCGATGACAGCGGCGATGGACATGCGATAGAAATAACACGGAATGGCATTCTCACCAAGATGTTTTGGTGGCGATGGTTTCCGAGATATCTCATACACGAGCGGACTTGGTCAATGGGGCGTAACCTGTGCGTGTAGTGCCATGTGAGCACCGAAACCAAATGCGGTTTGCAAGAGAGATTTGATATCCGTTCTGACGCGCCGCCCCTTTTGCTTTCTGTATGATTTGCCCTGCCTAAATCAATAGGAGACCGTATGGCAAAGTCCCTCGAGCAACTGAGAAGAGAAGCAGAGAAGCTTCAAAGGCAGATTACCTTCCTGGAACAATCAGAGAACAAGATCGTTGAGTACGTCGCTCAAATGCGGCGGGCAATCAAAGAGGCCGGATTCGATGTTGCCGATATCATCAAGCATCTGCAGGAAAAGAAGGTTCGTGCGCCTCGCGGCACAGCCGAGAAGAAGACTCCGGAAAGCCAAGACAGCAGTGGCGCTAAGCCGGAGGCTGGCGTCACCTACAAGCACTCCTCATGGCCCGAGCCTTGGACTTCCTCCGGTAAACGCGCGCCCAAGTACGTGATTGCAACGATCAAGTCTGGGAAGACTTGGAAGCAACTGGTCCAGCGATAAGTCCTGCAACAGGGCGAGATGCGATCTCTCTCGGACGCAAGTGAACGGCCTAGGGAACCGCTGATTTATTCGGGCAGATCTCGATGGCCGAACGAGGCGTGGACAGCGAGGATGGTTGCATGAAACAGACGAGCTTTGCGAGCCTGGAGTACGCGGGCAAGAAGCGCCAGACGAGGCGCGAGAAGTTCCTGGGCGAGATGGAGCGCGTGGTGCCGTGGTCGGCGCTGTGC
>NZ_JBFUGN010000010.1:0-23518 GCF_056402895.1 Rhizobacter sp. P3_B12
CCGCTGAAGTAGCCCGCCTGCGGGCCGGCCACCCAGCGGTTGAACCGGTTGTCGTGCGCGATCACCGCATTGCCCGCCCCCAGTGCCTCCACCAGCGACGGGTTGGTGCCGCCCACCTGGTGGCCGTGCACATACGCCATGCTGTGGAAACGCAGCGATTGCACCGTCGGCTTGTCGTAGATCGCGCCGACGAACTTCACCTCGGCGCTCGCGGCTTCCTTCACCGCACGGTGGTACGCGTTGTCCGGCGAGTAGTTGCCCAGCACCGTCAGCGTCACACCACGCGGCGCACGCGAGAAACCCTGCACCACCTCCAGGATCGAGTTCTCCGGCTCGGGCCGGGCCACCAGCGTCAGGTAGCGGCCCGGCTCCAGCCCCAGCCCGTGCACCGGGCCGGTCGGCATGTCGTGCAACGGGTCGGCGCCATACGCGATCGTCGTCACCTTGTTCGCGTTCACGCGCGTGCCCAGGTGGTGCTTGATCTCCGGGTGGTCGGCCACCAGGTGGTTGCCGAGCCAGCAGCCGGCCCAGTCGTTCATCCAGAACCAGGTCTTCGCGACACCGCCCCACTTCGCGCGTGACCACTCGATGCCGTCCATGTTGATCAGGTTCGGCACCCCCTTCAGTCGCAGCAGCGCACAGAACACCGCCGTGTTGTAGCCGAGCGTCAGGCACAGGTCGCGGTGCTTCGCGGCATGCCGCGTGGCCTGCCAGTCGAACACGATCGTGCCCTTCGGCCCCGGTGCATCCACCGGCATGCGCACCCGCTCGACACCGCGCCAGCTGTCCTCGAACACCGGGCCGGTGCCGTCCTCCTGGCAGTACACGATCACGCGCCAGCCGCGCTCCACCAGGTACAGCGCCAGGTGCTCGGCAAAGGTCTCGAAACCGCCATGAGCGGCCGGCACGCCGCGCGTGCCGAGGATGCGGAGGGTCTTGTTCATCATCGGTCGGGGGTGGACGAGGGGGTGGGGGGATTGAACGCAGCCAGGTTCGAGAACCTCGGTGCGAAGAAGCTGCGCACGCCATGCACCAGCACCTGCGCCGATTGCTGCCAGTCGAACTTGCGCACCTGCGCCAGGCCCTGCTCGCGCATGCGCTCGCGCAGGCCGGCATCGCCGATCACCTGCCGCAGCGCAGCGGCCAGTTCGGCGCTGGAGTTCGGGTCGGCATACAGCGCCGCCGCGCCGCCCACCTCGGGCAGCGAGGTGGTGTTGGACGTGATCACCGGCACGCCGCTCGCCATCGCCTCGGCCACCGGCATCCCGAAGCCCTCGGCGAAGGCCGGGTACGCGAACGCCATCGCATGCCGCATCACCGCCGGAAGCGCCTGGTCGCCCACCTTCGACAGGAAGCGCACGCGCTGCTGCAACCCGTGCGCCACGACGGCCCGGTCGATCTGCTCGTAGCTGAAATCGCGCTGGCCGACGACCACCAGCGGCGGCGCATCCGCCCCCAGCTCGGCGTACGCATGGATCAGCGTCTCGTGGTTCTTGCGCGGCTCCAGGCGCCCCACCGTCAGCAGGTAGCCGCCCGGCTCCAGCCCGAGCTCGCGCACCGCGTCGGCGCCCTCCGGCCCGGGCTTGAAGCGCTGCGGGTCGACGCCGTTGTAGGTGATCGCGATGTCGTCGGCCGGCACGCCGTACAGCCGCGCGATCTCGCCCTTCGAGAACTGGCTCACCGCGAACAGCAGCTTCGCGCGCCGCGCCGCATGCCGGAACGTCAGCTTCGACTGCAGCACGAAGCTGCGCGGGAAGAACTGCGGATGCGTCTCGAACAGCAGGTCGTGGATCGTGCACGCGCACGCACCGGTGCGCACGAACGGCAGCCGGTACTGCATGTGCAGCAGGTCGATGCGGTGTTTCCACTGCAGCCACGGCAGTTGCACGCCGAGACGGATCGGCGCGCGCTGGTGCGGCATGCGCACCWGTTCGACGTTCGGCGCACCGAACTCGGCGTGCGCGTCGCGCAGGCTGTCGATGCCGTCGAGCAGGAACACGAAGTCGATGTCCGGCGCGAGCCGGATCGCCTCGCGATACAGCCCGAGGATGTGGCTGCGCGAGCCCTGGAAGATGCCGTCCCAGGTGTGGAAATCCACGCCGAGGCGGGGGCGGCGAGGCGGTGTCGTCGTCATCTGGGTGTGCGCAAGGGCGTGGCGGAAACCGGTGCAGGCTCGTGGCCCGCACCGACGAGGCGTCGGCTCAGTTCGACGTGGCGCGTCGCGAAGCCTTCGGAGCTGAAGCGGCGCGACAACAGCCGCTGCTGCGCGCTCGCGACCTGCGCGGCGCGYCGGCCTGGCGTCGTCACCAGCGCATCGATCGCGCGCCACAGGTCGGCCGCGTCGTGCGGCACGCAGAACGCGATGCCGTCGTCGTCGAAATAGTGGTCCAGCCCGCCGGCGCGCGTCGCCACCACCGGCA
Organism: Rhizobacter sp. P3_B12; assembly: GCF_056402895.1. Classification (NCBI taxonomy): domain Bacteria; kingdom Pseudomonadati; phylum Pseudomonadota; class Betaproteobacteria; order Burkholderiales; family Sphaerotilaceae; genus Rhizobacter; species Rhizobacter sp. P3_B12. The sequence goes on from NZ_JBFUGN010000010.1 coordinate 2,421, forward strand.
CGCCGCGCGCGGTGGCCTCGAGCACCGCGGTCAGCCCGGAGGCATGCAGGTTCTCGTGCAGCGGCACGACGACGCAATCGGCCCAGCCGTAGTTCGCGACCACCTCGGCCTGCGTCATCGGATGCGCGTCGATGTTGGACTGCGCCAGGTGCGCCGGGAAATGGCTGGAGCCGATGCGCAGTTCGACGCCGGCGCGCCCGCCGAGCGCCTGCGCCAGGGTCTCCCAGTCGCGGTGCCGGTCGTTGCCGAGCGCCAGCACGTGCAGCGGCCGCGTGCCGTCGAGCACCGCCTGCGGGCGCTCGGTCGCGATCGGGTAGCTGTCGAGCGAGATGCCGAAGTCGACGATCACCTGCCGCTCGCCGAGATCGAGCTCGCGGGCCCGCACCATGTTCAGCGGCGAGTGGAAGGTGGCGGCCTCGGCATCGCGCATCAGCCAGCGCACCAGGCGCCGGCGCACGCCCGACCAGCGGCTCCATTCGTCGACCAGCCAGATCGACTGCGCGACGATCGGCGCGGTGTCGATGCCCAGCCGGCGCAGCAGCCCGACGGCCAGGTGCTCGTACTCGGTGTGGGTCCAGATCACGTCGGCCCGCCCGGGGTGCAGCAATGCGCGGTTCGCCCACACGTGCCGCAGGTCGAAGCCGAGCAGCTTGCGCAGTGCCCGGTCGACCAGCCCGAGCGCGCCCGGCCACGTCGGCGTCGCGCGCGAGAAGCTCAGGCTGCAGCCCTGCTGCAACGCATGGTGGTAGCCGTAGGGCGTCGCGTCGGGCGCCTCGCCGCGCGCATGGCGCTGCGACCAGGCGGCCACGTCCAGGTGGCGCGGCAGCAGCACCATCACGCGCAGCGGGCCGGCGGCGGAGGCCGTGGATTCAGGGGATGAAGACATCCTGAATCCTCTCCAGGTACTGCATGCCGAACTTCTTCGTCGGCTCGATGATCGAGCCCTCGCCGTACTCGTTCCAGCAGCACAGCACGCCGATGCGCTTGGTGCGGTCGGGGTTGGCGTCCATCACCGCCTTGCCTGCGCGCAGGTGGGCCTCGAAGCTGGCCGGCGTCGACACCGAGTTGTCGTGCCCCGGCTGCGAGCTGCCGCCCCAGGGCGTGCGGTCCCAGCCGGCCGTCATCGGCACGAAGTACGGCAGCTTGCTGTACTTCACGATCCAGTTCCATTGCATGCGGTAGTACTGGTCGAGCTCGTCGTAGCTCTTCGAGTACGGCGTGCGCGTCGAATCCTCGCCGGCGATGCCGAAGTGGTAGTTGTAGGCCGAGATCGCATCGAAGCCGCTGTTGAACGCGAAGTCGCGCACCCAGAACTGCGAGGCCACCACGCCGAGCACGAAGTAGATGCCCGGCAGCCCGGCCGCGCTGGCCCGGGCGCGGGCACGGGTCAGCATCGCCGCGGGCGTCGTCTTCATCGCGGTCGCCTGCGTGCGGAACACGTCGGGCGAGAACAGGAACATCACCGGCTTGTTGTCGATGCGCAGGTACTCCGGCCGCTTCATGTGGTTGGCGATCCAGAAATCGACCAGCGCATCCCACTCGGCCAGCGTCTTCGGCTCGGCCGTGTGGTTGGCCCACATCAGCGAGTACTTCACCTTCGAGCGCTGTGCCGAGGCCAGGTAGGCGAGCACCGCGGTCTGGGCCGCCGGCTTCGCGTTCTCCCAGTACCAGTCGAAGATGATGAACGAGATGCCGGCATCGGCCATCCAGCCGATCTGCCGGTCCAGTGTGACGGCCTTGTCGTCGCGGTACCAGCCGAGCATCGGCTCGCGGTCCTTCGCGAAGGGCTTGATCGACGACCAGGTGTCAGGCTCGGACGGCCCCTTCACGCCGGGCGACCAGCCGGGGTAGTAGTACATGCCGAGCTGGTACGGCGAGCTGGCCGACCAGGCCGACCACGGCGCCGCGCAGCAGGCCGCGGCGAGGACGAGTCGAAGAAGAAGACTGCGGATGCCCATGCTCATGGCTCATGCTCCCAGTTGAACGGCGAGGGCCGCCGAGGCCAGTTGCTCGACCGCCGGGCGGCGCGCACGGATCTGCGCGCGCGTCACGTCCAGCGCGTCCAGGCGCGCGCAGACGCAGCGGTACAGGCTGTCTGCATCGCAGACCTCGAGCGGGCTCAGCAGCGATTCCGCGCCGAGCCCGAAATGGCGCAGCGCGCCGGCGAACTTGCCCTGGTATTCGACGGCCACCACCGGGATGTCGCGGCCCAGCGTCGCGATCATCAGGTGCATGCGGCCGGTCAGCACCAGGTCGAAATGCTGGCAGCACTGCTTCACGTCGGCCGCGGTGTACGGGCCCTGCGCGAGCAGCACGCGCGGCTGCACCGCCGCCGGCAGCCGCGAGAACACGTCGGCCAGCATCTCGGGGTCGCTCGCGTGCGGGCGGAAGTCGTGCGGCACCAGCACCACGCGGGCGTCGCGCTCGGTGACCAGCCGCGCGATCGCGGCGGCCGAGGCCGACACCGCCTGGTCGCGCTGCGCGGCCGTCAGCAGCTTCAGCGAATGCGGCGACAGGTTCCACGCGATCACCGGGCCGCTGGCACGCGGACCGTCCTTCAGCCAGGTGGCGACGCTGCTCTCGAGCGCGCTCGCCGGCGACGGCTCCAGCAGGAAGCCGAGGTCGGCCGTCAGCTTCACGCGCTCGCCGACCAGCTGCGCGACCCGCTCGCGAGACACCGCATCGCGGCACAGCAGCGTGACGCCCTGCGGCAGCTTGCGGAACGCGCCGGCCATCGCCGGATCGGGCCGGTCGTTGAAGCTGAAGCTGCACACCATCGCCGGCACGCCGCGGCGTGCCGCGAAGCCGGCCACCTCGAGCCGCAGCATCGATTCGAAGCGCGAGTAGAAGCCGTCCAGCACGTCGGCGCCGATCACGATCAACGCGCGTGCCTTCGCGAGTTCGTTCGCGACCGCGCCGGCCTGGCCGAGCCGGCCCCACAGCGGCATCGCGGTGAAGGCGACGTCGCCGCCGACCGGCATGTCCACGCCGGGCCGGCACAGCACGCGGGCCGATCGGATGCCGGCCTGCTTCAGCAGCGAGGTCAGCCCGCCGACCAGCGCCTGGTCGCCGACCGAGCCGATCATCGAATACGCATCGGCGATCACGATCACCACCTCGCCCGGTTTCGCCGGTTGCGCCGAGAAGGGGCGCGCCAGCAGCATCAGCAACCGATAGGCGCGCACCATCATCCCGTCGTTCAGGCGCACCACGCCTTCGAGAAAGCGCACGCCGGCCGCGCCCACCGTGCCGGGCAGCCGCGACACGTGCTTCAGCAGCACGCGCGGCATCAGCGCGACGATCAGCAGCGCATACAGCGCCGCGCTGATGCCCAGGCTCACCACCGATCCGACGACGGGGGGGACGCGGCTCTGCGCGAAGTTCGCGATGGCGAAGCCGACGGCGGCGGCGAGGACGGCGGCCAGCACCGGCTTGGCGATCTGACGGATGATGGGCATGGCGGGGATCTCCAGGGAGAGACGGATGACGCGGAAGATGATGGGCACCGCCGCCATCTGGCCGAACAACAGGCTGGCGGCAACGCCCGCGGGGCCGAAGGGCAACAGCAAGGGCAATACCAGGAAACTGCAGGTGCAACGCACGATCCCGACCTGCACCATCGCGCCGGCCGCACCGGTGGCTTGCACGGCCGACGAATACAGCAAGGCGATGGTGCGCAATGCACCCAACAGGCACAGGATCTGGAACGGCGCGACCGCGTCGTGCCACTGCCCGCCGAACACGGCCGGCACCAGCACMGCGCCCGAGCCGGCAGCCAGCAGGAAGGCCGGCACGATGAAGGTGGCCGCCATCAGCGAGCGCGTGGCGATCGCATCGAGCAAGGCCTCGCGGTTGACCTGCGCGCGCGCGAACACCGAGATCGACGCATCCCACAGCGGCGCGGCGAGCAGCTGCGTCGCGGCGAGCTGTGCCCGCGCGGCGAGCGCGTAGTTGCCGAGCAGGGCGAGGCCCATCTGACGGCCGACGACGAGTTCGATCACGCGCGTCTCGGCCAGGTCGAGCAGCTTGACGAAGGTGATGCGTGCCGAGAAGCCCGACAGATCGCGCAGCGCACCGCGGTCGAAGGCCCAGCGCGGGCGCCAGGTTTCGTGGCGCCACAGGATCACGGTGCCGGTGACGTGGAAGCACAGCTGCTGCAGCACGAAGGCCCAGACGCCCAGCCCCAGCAGCGCCGCGACGATCGCGACCGCGCCGCTCAGCAGGTTGGCGGTGGCGGTGCGGCGCGCCAGCGTGCGGTAGTCGAGCGAGCGGCGCAGCAGGCCGGCCGGCACCGCCGACAGCGCCATCAGCACGAACACCGGCGACAGCGCCATGATCACCGGCTGGATGCCGGGGCTGTCGAAGGCGCGCGCGAACAGCGGCGCGCAGGTCAACGCCAGCAGCGCGAGCACGAGGCCGCAGGCCATCGTGGTCCAGAACGCGGCGTTGATGTGCCCGGGGCTCAGCGCCGCGCGCTGCACGAGCGCATGGCCGAACAGCTGCTCGACGAAGATCTCGCCGAGCGTGAGGAACACCATCGCGACCGCGAACGCGCCGAACTCGGCCGGGCCGAGCAGGCGGGCGAGCGCGAAGAACACGACGAAGGTGATGCCGCGTGCGGCCCAGTTCTGCACGTAGGCCCACATCGTGCCGCGCGTGGCCGACATCTTGTGCTGCGAATCCAACGGCACATTGCTCATGCGGCGACCTCGCTCAGCGAAGCCTTGACCGTCGCCAGCACGCGCTCGCGCCACGAGCTGGCCGAGAACGCGACGCCGGCATGCTGGCGCGCCGCCTCCGACAGCCGCGCGCGCAGCGCATCGTCCGACAGCACGCGCACGATGTGGTCGGCAAAGGCCTGTGCTTCATCGGCCACCATCGCATGGCAGCCGTCGAGCGCGCCGGTGCCCTCGACGCCGATGCGCGTGGACACGACCGCCGAGCCGGCGAGCATCGCCTCCACCGTCTTGATCTTCACGCCGCCGCCGCTGACCAGCGGCACCACGGTGACGCTGTTGCTCGCGTAGAACGCATGGATGTCGGGCACGAAGCCGCTGAACTCGACGCCGCTGCCGTCGCCGGCCTGCGCCGTCAGCGTGGCCGGCGGGTTGCGGCCGGCGACGACGAAGCGCGCCTGCGGCATGCGCTCGCGCACGCGCGGCCAGATGTCGCGCAGGAACCAGGCCATGCCTTCCAGGTTCGGCTGGTGGCCGAAGCTGCCGGCGAAGCCGACCTGGTTCGCCACCGCCGCGCCGTGCGCACGCTGCAGCACCTGCTCGTCGGCCAGCGGCAGGCCCATCGACAACGCGCGCGTGGCCGGGTTCAGCGCCTGCAGCACCTGCGCATCCTGTTCGGACAGCGTCAGCGCCGCGGCGAAGCGCGGGTAGTGGCGCGCCTCGTAGCGCGCCCAGGCGACCCAGTTCAACCAGTTGCGCGGGCCGGGCGCGCGCTGCGCCTGGCGGAAGCCCGACAGGCTGTACGCGTCCTGCACGTCCATCACACAAGGAACGCCCTCGCACAGCTCGACGTATTGCGCCATCTGCGGGAACTGGATCCACACCACGTCGGGGCGGAAGCGCAGCAGCATCGCGCGCAAGGCCGATTCCATCGCCGGCGTGCGGCACAGCCGCGCCAACTCCGGCTCGCCGAAGGCGAACGAGCCGAGCCGCGCGCGCAGCACCACGCTGCGTTCGATCCGCAGCGGCACGCTGTCGACCTCGGCGCAATGCGTCTTCAGGCTCGCGAGGTCGCGGGTCTCGCGCTCATCGCCATCGGCGCCGCGGAAGCCGAGGAACGCGACCGTCGCGACGCCGGCCAGCTCCTTCAGCTGGGCCCAGCAGAGGGCGGCACCGCCGTTGGCGGACGCTTCGCCGTAGAGGAAGGGCGCGAGCAGCAGCACGCGCGGGGCCGGGGCGGCCGTCGCCGCGGGAGCCGGCGATTCAGGCAAGTTCATGCGTGGCGAGGGTGGACTGGTACAGCGAAGGCGCACGAGGCGGCGCGAAGACGGCGGCATGGCCCTGCATGAAACGGCCGAGCAGCGTGAAGACGAACAGGAAGAACACGACGATGTCGGGCTCGAAGTTGTACGGCAGGAAGAACGCGCAGACCGTGAAGCCGATCAGCACCGACCACTGGCTGCGGTGCACCCACAGGCCCGACAGGATGCCGGCGATCGACAGCATGAAGAGGCTGCCCAGCGGCAGCCCCATGTCGAAGAACACCGCGAGGAAGCTGTTCTCGACGTTGTAGAGCGTGCCGCCGAACAGGGCCGCGCGCGCGCCGACGGTGCCCTTCGGGTAGCCAAGCCAGGCGTAGTCGTCCAGCGATTCGATCGCGACGACGAAGGACTTGTGGTGGCCGACCATCGACGGGTCGGTGCCGCTGAAGTTGAGCAGCGCCCAGCGGCTGACGGCGCCGTCGCTGTAGCTGTCGAGCAGCAGCAGCGCGACACCCATCAGCGCGACCGAGACCGCGCCGGCCAGCACCATGCGCGTCAGGTTGGCCGGGCTGAACAGCACGCCGCCGGGCACGCAGGCCAGCACCAGCGCCAGGGTGCCCAGCATGATCGCGAGCCAGCTGCTGCGCGAGAAGGTGAGGGCGACCGCGAGCAGCGCGAGCACCAGGGCCGCCACCACGATGAGGCTCGGCAGCGGGCGCGGCTTGCGCGAGAACAGCAGGCCGCCGACCAGCAGCGCATACAGCCCGAGCGCGAGGCCCAGCGAGTTCGGCCCGGTGGCCGGCAGGCCCATGCGCAGCCAGGTGCCGCCGGCGATGTACCAGGCGCTCGCGAGCGGGCCGGTGCCGGTGTCGTCGCCCATCAGCGTGCGCAGCAGGCGCGGGCTCAGCTCGACCGCGGCGAAGATGCCGAATGCGGTGAACACGACCAGCAGGCCGCACCAGAAGCTCATGCGCAGCAGCGCGCGCACGTCGTCGTCGCTCGCGCGCAGCACGATGCCTTCGAGCGCCACCGCGAACAGCAGCGGCAGCAGGTAGATGCGGGCGTAGTACAGGCCGGGGATGTGGCGGTCGTCGAACGCGGCGACGAACACCGTGGCCGAGATCGTCGCGATGCACAGCAGCGCCCACAGGTAGAAGCCGCGCGCCTTGAAGACATCGGTGCGGCTGATCGCGAACAGCACCAGCAGCAGCAGCAGCCCGTCGCGCAGCGGCGGGATGATGTTGGGCGCGTGCGCCATGCCGAGCAGCGTCTTGCCGAACTGCGACAGCAGCGACACGAAGGCGATCAGGCAGAGGAGGCGGCCGGCCGCTCTCATCGTGGACCCCTCATTTCCACCACGCAGCGAACGACTGCTGCGCCGCGTTGAAGTAGCCGTTGCGCTTGTCGCGCTGCAGTGCGCGGCGCTCGGCGTTCTGCGACAGCACGGCGCGGCCGGCATGCGCCAGCGCCTTCGCCGAGAACACCACGCCGAGCGACAGCGCGAGCCGCGAGGCCGCGCCGCGCCCGAAGTGCTTGGTGACGAACAGCAGGTACGAGCGCAGCGTGCGCAGCACGGTGGCGCGGCCGGCCCAGGCCTTGCCCGCGCCTTCGTAGTGCGTGACGGTCACGTCGGCGCGGTAGCTGGCGCGCAGGCCCAGCTGGCGCACGCGGCGGCCGTAGTCGACGTCCTCGCAGTACATGAAGAAGGCATCGTCGAGGCCGCCGAGCCGCTCCCACACCTCGCGCCGCGTCGCCAGGCACGCGCCGGAGACCCAGTCGACCGACGGGTTCGACTGCGCATAGAACGCCGGGCGCGTCTGCACGCGGCGGAACACGTCGGGCGTGCGCCACTGCTTCTCGAGCCCGAGCCACGACAGCGCGATGCGCGCCGGCGTGTGCTCGAAGCCGACCGAGAACTGCAGCCGCCCGTCGCCGTACACCAGGTGGCAGCCGGCCACGCCGACCGTGGGCTGCAACGCCTCGTCGACCAGCGCATCGAGGCTGCCGTCGCAGCGCGTGTCGTTGTTCAGCAGCAGCAGCACGCGGCCGCGCGCCTCGGCAGCGGCGCGGTTGTTGCCGCCGGTGAAGCCGAGGTTCTCGCTCGATTCGATGTAGCGGATGTCGGGCCGCGTGCGCAGGAATTCCTGGCTGCCGTCGACCGACGCGTTGTCGATCACGATGATCTCGGCGCTGTGGCGCGTGAACGCCGCACGCGCGGTGTCCAGGCAGTCGGGCAGGAAGCGCAGGCCGTTGTAGTTGACGATGACGACCGAGACGTCGGGCGGGTTCATGGGCAGGCGCTCACGGGGCGGTGGCGGCGACGCTGGCGTCGGCCGGGCTGTGCGACGGGCTCACCGGGCCGATCAGGAAGCGCCGCGTGCGCGGGTCGACCGACTGCAGCAGGTCGGCCATGAAGCGCTCCTGCATCGCATAGGCCGGCGCGGTGTCGCTCGCGATCGTCGAGACGCGGAACAGCAGGCCGTCCGGGATCCAGCCGCGCATGCCCTGCTTCAAGCGCGACACCTGCTGCTGCATGCCGGACGGGATCACGTCGTCGCCGACGCGCATCCAGTAGCTGATCGGCTCGCTGCGCGGCCCGAGCCTGGCGAGCAGCCGCTGCACCGGCACGCGCGTCGCGTCGGCCTGCAGCGCGGCATGGCCGCCGCCGCGGATCTGGAACCCCTGCGCCACGTAGCAGACCTCGGGACGGTGCAGCTCCAGTTCGCCGGCCTGGGCTGCGCCGTAGGCGATCGACAGCATCACCCGCTCGCCGGCCGGGCCGACGTAGGTGCGCGTCAGCGTCTGCGCATACAGCGTGTTCAGCAGCGCGACCTGCTGCGGGTTGATGACCTGCGCGACGGTGCCGTTGTCGACGCGCCAGCCGGCGAAGGTGCGCGGGATCGCGGTCTCGAGCTTCAGGTCGCTGCTCAGCGCCGCCAGCCGCGCGCGCGGCGTGAAGGCCTGGGCGAGCACCACGGCTCCCAGCATCAGCGCCAGTGCCGCCGCAGCGCCCTTCCAGCTGGGAACGAAGGCCGCGCTCATGCCGCCGCCTTGTGCCGCACGCCGAGCCGCAGCAGCGAATCGGTGGCGGTGATCAGCAGCAGCGCTGCCATGAACAGCACCAGCCCGGCGAAGCCGTGCAGGAAGCCCTGGCCGGCCTCGTCGCCGAAGTGGTAGGTGATCAGCGTCAGCACCATCACGCGGATCACGTTGGCGCAGAAGCTGATCGGCACGATCAGGATCGCGAGCGCGACGTTGCGGAACACCGACGCATGCCGCACCAGGTTCAGGTAGAGCAGCCCGAGCGCCTCGAGCGTGAACAGCGTGTGCAGCCCGGCGCAGGCATCGGCCACCAGCAGCTGGTACTGGCCGATCTGCAGGATCACGCCGGTGCGGCTGATCGGGTAGCCGATGCGGTACAGGATGTTCTCGGCGACGAACGACACCGCGAGCTTCATCGGCTGCGTCAGCGCATCCACCAGCGTGCCCGGCAGCGGGATCATGAAGAGCATGAAGAACAGCGGGAACCACAGGCGCTTCAGCGCGCCGGGGCCGCGCAGCAGCAGCGCGAGGCCGACCAGCATCCACAGCAGCGAGCCGATCTCGAGGATCAGGATGCCCTGCGAGCGCCCGAGCGCATACGACAACGCGCCGACCAGCAGCAGCGGCCACGCGATCAGCGGCCGCGGCCGGTCGCCGGGCATCGACATCGCGGCCGGCCACGCGCGCACCAGCAGCCAGATCGAGATGCCGAGCACGATCGGGCCGTGGCCCTGCTCGTCGGAGCGCCAGATGCCGTTCAGCAGGTCGAAGAAGCTCGGGCCGTACATCGCCACCAGCCCCGCGGCCGGCAACAGCCATGGCGTCAGCCAGGCTGCCATCGAGCGGCCACCGTGGTACCGGCTTTGCCGGGCCACTGGTGGCGCCCCCTCGGGGGGAGGCGCGGAGCGCTTCGGGGGGGGCGTCATTTCTTCAGTAATCGTTCAAGACCACGCCGGCCAGCTTGGCGGGGCTTTCCGCGAGGCTGCTGACCAGGTCCTGCAGGCCGTTCATGTGGCACTGGTTCTTGCGCGCGATCGCCAGCGCCGAGCCGCAGCGCGCCGCGATCACGCCGGCGTCGGCACCGTACGACGCGGCCGGCGTGTCGACCAGCACGTGGTCGAACTTCGACAGCAGCTCGCGCAGCAGCAGCTTGAAGGCCGGCCGCTCCACCAGCTCCAGCGGGTTCGGCGGCGTCACGCCCACCGGCAGCAGGAACAGGCTCGGCAGGTCCGGCACCTGGTGGATCACGTTGGTTTCCTTGCGGCCGCTCAGCACGTTCGACAGCCCGGCACCGTTTGCCACCGCGAACACCTCGTGCTGGCGCGGGCCGCGCATGTCGGCATCGACCAGCAGCGTGCGCCCGCCCAGCTGCGCCAGCGTGACCGCCAGGTTGGCCGCGAAGAAGGTCTTGCCGTCGCCCGGGTCGGGGCTGACGATCGCGAGCGCCCGCTTCGGCTCGTTGGCCGAGAACAGCCGCATCATCAGCTGGCTGCGGATCGCGCGGAACGCTTCGGCCTGCTGGCTGAACGGCTGCACCGCGGCCACCAGTTCGCGGCTCAGGTCGCGCCGCTCCTCGGGTGCGTACGGGTAGTGGAACTGCTGCGACAGCGCGTACAGCACGTCGTCGTCGCTCGCGAAGCCGAGCGCCACCGCCGCCTCGCCGAAGCGCAGCCGGTGCTGGCGCTGGTAGGCCAGCACCGTCTCGACCTGCTGCGACGACAGGTTCTTCAGGTCGGCAATGATGTCGCCGATGCTGCGGTCGTGCAGCTGCTGGCCCTCTTGCGCGCCGCCCCCGCCGCCGACACTGGCCATTCCGTCTCTCATGTTCGCCATGGCTCAGCGCCCTCTCATGCCGTTGCCGCTGCCGTTGGCGACGGCCAGTTTCGTGGAAGCACCCGGCAGCCGCGCCAGCACCCGTTGCGGCAGCACGAAGCGCTGCTTGCCGCCCAGCAGCCGCTTGCGCATCGGCTGCGGAATGCTGCCGATCACCGGCAGGCCGATGGTGCGCACCAGGTCTTCCGGGCTGCGCACGCGGCGGTCGATCAGTTCGCGCAGCAGCGCGATGCCCACCGCCAGCATGCCGCCGAGGAACACCGCGACCAGCATGTTCAGCAGCAGCCGCGGCGACGAGTGGCGGGCCGGCACCGACGCGCGCGTCAGCACCGAGATGTTGGTCTGGTTGTTCTGGCTTTCCAGGCTGGTCTGCGTCAGCCGCGCGCCGACCGCGTCGTAGGCGCGCTGCGCGGCCTCGAGGTCGCGCTGCAGCACCTGGGATTCGTCGCGCTGGTCCTTCAGCTTCAGCACCTTGCTGCGCTGCGCTTCGAGCGCGGCGCGCACATCGGCCTCGCGCGCCTTGTTGATGTTGTTGTTCACGCCCATGCTGCTGCTGACGCGGCGCACCTCGGCGTCGTAGCGCGAGCGCAGCTCGGTGATGTTGGCCTTCAGCTCCAGCACCTGCGGGTTGGCGTCGCCCAGCCGCGTGCTCAGCTGCTGCAGCTGGGCCTCCTGGCGCGACAGGTCGGCGCGCAGGCCGCCCACCACCGGGTTGTTGATCACGTCGGGCAGCTGGTTCGGCGACAGCGCGGCCTGCTGCTGGCGGCTGGTCGATTCGGCGCTCAGCGCCTGCAGCGTGATCAGCTGCGTCGACAGTTCGTTCAGCTTGGCGTTCTCGACGTCGAAGCGTTCGTCGGTCGACACCAGGCCCTTCTCCTTCTGGTAGGTCGACAGCTTGGCCTGCGCCTTCTCGAGCGATTCGCGCAGCTCCTTCGCGCGAGTGTCGAAGAAGCTGCTGTACTGCTTGGCCGGATCGACGCGCAGGTCGAGGTTGGTGTCGATGTAGGCCTGCACGAAGGCGTTGGCCAGCGCGGCGCTGAACTTCGGGTCGGGCGAGGTGTAGCTGACGTTCAGCACGTTGCTCTCGCGCGAGGGCTTGACGTCCAGGTGCTTCTGCAGCGCCTCGGCCAGCCAGGCCTCGAACTCGCCGTTGCCGTCGGTGGCGTCGAGCCACTTCGCGCGGCTCTCGGCGTTCTGGTTCAGCTTCATGTCGCGCACCACGCGCTGGGCCACGCGGTCGCTGGTGATGATGTCGACCTGGGTCGACATGTAGCCCGGCGTCATCATGCCGGCGAGCACCATGCCGGCGATCGGGTCGGGCGACTTGACGTCGATCACGAGGGCCGCGCTGGCGGTGTACTTCTTCGGCAGCAGCAGGCTCAACGCGAGCGCGGTGCCGAGGGTCAGCAGCAGCATCGCGAGCGCCGCTTTCCAGCGGGCCCGCAGGATGGACATGAATTGCGAGAAGGACATGGCGAGGCTCGCAGTGTGGGAGGTGGTGGTGGTTTCTTGTGGTCTTGGAGCCGGCTCAGAACAGGCTCTCGCGGATGTAGATCACGTCGCCGTTCTGCAGCGTGTCGTTCATCCCGGGCTGCAGTTCCTCGACGCGGCCTTCGCCGTTGCGCCGGTGCACGCGCAGCCCGCGCGTCGTGCCGCGCTGGGTCAGGCCGCCGCCGCTGGCAAGCGCCTGCATCAGCGTCATGTTGATCTCGAGGCGGATCGCGCCGGGCCGTTGCACTTCGCCATAGATGTAAACGGTGGGCATGCGCTCGACGTACAGCGTGTCGCCGTTCAGCACCACCGGATCCTGGCTCTGGGCACCGCTTGCAAATAGTGCGGCAATATCGACCTGAAGGCGGTAGGGCTGCCCGTTGCGGATACCGGTCAAGATGACAACATCGCTGCCGCCCGGGGCGATGCCGCCGGCCTGCGCGAGCAGCTCGCTCAGGCGCATGCCGCTCACGTCGATCGGGAAACGGCCCGGGCGGTTGACCATGCCGAGCGCCGAGGCCTGGTTGCCGCGCACCTGCGTCACCAGCACCGTCACCTGCGGCTGCTTGACGAAATTGCCGGTGCGCAGGCCGTCGGCCAGCGCCTTCTCGATCTGCGGCACCGTGAGGCCGCCCACCGTCACCTGTCCGAGCAGCGGGAAGCTGATCTGGCCGGTGTCGGAGACGCGCGTCTCGATCGCGAGATCGGGGTTCTGGTAGACCGCGACGCGCAGCACGTCGCCGGCGCCGATCACGTATTCGCGCGGCCGGGGGTCGGGTGCCACGCCCGGTGCGATCGCCGGGGCGTTGCCGCTCACCACCGCCGCGGTCGTTGCGGGCGCGGGGGCTGTCTGCGCTTGCGCGAGGGCGGTTCCCCACGTGAGTGCGACCAGCGCGGCGGCACCGATCGCGCGCTGGGCAAGGCGTTTCATCGTCATGGCCATCGAGGGTGTTTGTTGCATCACTTCAGGTTGGAGAGTCCCTTGTTGACGGACGACGCGTCGAGCGTGCTGCCCGAGGCGGCGGGGGCCGCGCCGGGGGTGGCGCTGGTCGCGGACACGTCGGCGGTCGGCGTCGTGACGACCACCGGCGGCGTGCCGTCGGCCGGTGCGTCGCCTGCGGCCTGCGCGAACTTGCCCTGGTACTCGATGCGGGCCGAGGCGCGCAGCTGCTTCAGCTGCTGCTCCACCACCTGGCGCTTGCGGTCGACCAGCAGGTACTGCTGGATCGCGTTCTTCGCCTCGGGTGCGGCCAGCGGGGCGGGCTTCACCGACACGATGGTCAGGATGCGCGCGCCGAGCGGCCCGGCGATCACGTGCGACTGGCCTTCCTTCAGCGTGGTCATCGGTGCGGCGGCCTGCATCGGCAGCGCGTCGGCGCCCTGCGTCAGCTGGCGCGTGCCGAAGCGCAGGCCGGCGACGCGCAGCGCGGCGGCCACCTCGTCGGCATTCTTCGCGGCATCGAGCTGCGGCTTCAGCGCCTGCTGCTGCGCCGGCGTCGCCTCGACGGCCGTCTCCACCAGCGCGTAGACGCGGCGCTGCGCGAACAGCTCCGGGTGGGCGTTGTAGTAGTCGGCGATGTCCTTCTCGGTGGGCACCGCGGCGCTCTCGGCGAGCCGCTCGGCATAGGCGCGCGCGAGGATGTCGCGCCGCGAGGCCTCGATGGCCTGCACGACGCGCGGATCGCGGTCGAGGCGCTGCTCGTTGGCGGCCTGCAGCGCGAGTTCCTGGTCGATCAGCGCGTCGAGCGTCTTGCGGCTCGCGGTCTCGACCTGCTCCGGCTTCAGGTTGCCCTGGCGCTGCATCAGGAAGTTGATCTGGTGCACCGAGATCTCTTCCTTGTTCACCTTCGCCGCCACCTGGGTCGCCCCTTCGCGCTTGCTGCCGCAGGCGGCCATCACGAGTGCGCAGCCCAGCACGAGGCCGGCGCGCAGAACGGGTCGAACGGTCGTGGGCATGCGTGGATGTGGCAAATGACTTCTCCTCACGTGCCGCCCGCTGCCGTGATCGATTGAACGCGACTCAGGGAAGGCACCAATATGACAAAAACAGAATCCGGTATGAGCAAGACTGATGCCCATGTGGCGCAGTGCACGCCTCCCGGTTGCAATTGCGGAGCTTGGTTACACCCGGCGCGAGTTCGTGACGCCCGGCTACCCCCCGTGAATGGGTGGGGCTCCCGCACAATCGGCGCACCGCAATCGACGCAAGGGCTCGCGAATGACGATCGTGCTGGTGGTGACGGTGCTGCTGTTGGCCGGCCTGGCCGTGCTGGGCGTGATGAAGAACCGCGCGGCGCGCGAGCCGGGCGCGGCGCCGGTGGCGCGGCGGCCGCTGGGCAAGYAGGAGCAGCCGATGTTCCAGCGGCTGTGCGAGGCCTTTCCGGAGCAGGTGGTGCTGGCGCAGGTGTCGTTGTCGGCGCTGCTGACGGCGAGCCACCGCTCGACGCGCGGCCGCTTCGAGCGGCAGTTCGCGAACTTCGTGGTGTGCAGCCGCGAGTTCGACGTGCTGGCGCTGATCGAGCTCGACGAGGCGAGCCACGCCCGCGATGCCGCCGAGGTGGCGGCGCGTGACGGCATGCTGAGCGCGGCCGGCTACCGCGTGCTGCGTTTCAAGCGCGTGCCGAGCGAGATCGACCTGCGCACGGCGGTGCTGCGGGCGGCCGGCTGATCGTCGGGACGACTTTTCCGGGGCGCGGGCCGGTCGCGGCGACAATCACCGGTCGTTTTTGCCGGTTCCGATCCGAACTTTTTTCCGTGGCCATGTCATCACGCTCACTTTTCACCGCCCTCGGCCTGGTGGCCGCCACGCTGGCGCTGGCCGCCGTGCTGAACCCGTCGGCCGAGCGCCACCGCGACAGCGTGCGCGCCGCGATCGGCGAACGCAATGCGCTCGCGAAGGTGCTGGGCATCGGCTCGCTGGCCGCGCTGGTGTCGAGCTACCACTCGCTCGGCGTTGCGTCGTACACGTCGGTGAACGGGCACACGCTGTCGGTCGGCGTGATGGGGATGGTGTTCGTGCGGGACACGCCGTGACGCCCCCGCATGGATCGCCGTCGTTCCGGAAATTGCACAGGATCTCTCTCATGACCGAACTCCGATCGGTGGCTGCGGCCACCCTCTGCGCCGCACTGGCGTTGGCTGCAGCCCCGGCGGCCCATGCGGCCGATGGCGGCGGGCCGTTGAAGCTCTCGCTGGGCGGCGGCCTCACGGCGGGCGGCGACAACCTGGTGGAGGGCTCGGGCGCCGAGATGGACGCCGGCCGCGGCCTGCAGGTGTTCGCCGGTGCCGAGTACTGGGTGGCCGAGCCGTTCGCGCTGCAGATGAACCTGGGCTTCCAGTTCGACCGGCGCAAGGCCGCGGGCGGCCACTTGCGCTTCCAGCGCTTTCCGCTCGAGCTGATGGGGCTGGTTGCGGTGACGAACAACCTGCGCTTCGGTGCCGGCGCGCAGTTCGTGTTCGGCGCGAAGCTGCGCGGCAGCGGCGATGCGAGCGCGCTGAACCAGAACTACAAGCACGCCACCGGCCGCGTGCTCGAAGGCGAGTTCCTGATCACGCCGCACTCGGCGGTGAAGCTGCGATTCGTGAAGGAGAACTTCACCACCGGCGATGGTGCGCCGAAGATCAAGGGCGACCATGTGGGGCTGATGTACACGCACTATTTCTGAGTTCACGGGTCCTCGAACGGCGTGAGCAGGCTCTGGACTTCAGCATGCCTCAAATACCGGGAGAACAACTCCGACCCATGGCGCAGAGGCTGATCGAAAATCTCGAATACGCGCTCGACCTTGAAGAAGGTCCATGCGACGCGTGTGCCGTCCATCGCGACATAGGACGACTCCGCCAGGACGGCGAGCAGCGCGGCCTTCGCTTCGGCGTCATTGGCACTTGAAGCCTCGATCAGGACGAGCGACTCTTCCCACAGGTTCGCATCATCGAACACGCCATCTCGGGACGAGCGAAACAGCAGGTTGGCTGCGAACAAGGAACCGCTATTTTCGGAATCGGTTGTCATTGATGAGCTTCCATGCCTTCTTCGCCGCGCTGTCTCCGGTCCTGGCCAGATCGAGTATCTCCTTCAGCGTTCGATTCCTGAACTGGTCGGGGAATTCTCGATTGATGGATCCGCGACAGTTTCGTCCAATCCAATCCACGGCTCGAGACGAAAATTTCTCGATGGCGTTTCTCGCAAGCACCTGCTCTTCGGGAGCAAGGGCTTCCAACAATGCCTCCAACTGACGCACATCGCCTCTGGCGATGGCCGAGTGCAGCGTCGCATTGGGGCTGTCGACGCTTTGGAGGCCGAACGGATCGACGCGCGTCAGCGGGTTGCCATCAACATAGGGATAGGGCGACAGGCTGCCCGACGCCAGCCCAACGGGATCGGGTTGTGTGTAGCCACCTTGCTGGCGGTCGTAGTACCTGAAGTAGTTGTAGACCAGCCCTGATTCCTGGTCAGCATACTGCCCGGGGAACCGCAGGTTGAACGTGAAGTCGCCAAGGCCGCTCGGATTGGTTTCGGGGGCCGTCGTCCCGAAGGGCTCCGAAATCCACCGCCAGCGGACCACGTTGTTCCTGTCGACCACCACGCGTGGTGTGTCCAGGTGATCGGTGTGAATGAAGTACACGAGCGGGTCGCCGCGCGGGTTGGCGGGGTCCGGCGTGAAGACCACCATGGGCGTGTCGCGCAGCCACACGTATTCGCGCAATGCCTCGCCCGTGTGGTTGTACTCGCCGAGCAGGTGGCCTTGCTTGTCGTACATGAAGACGACCGTGTGGGCCGGCCCGTTGCTGCTCGCCTTGCGCACCCGCTGCCCGGCGGCGTTGTAGGTGTAGGTGGTTGTGATGCCGTCCTTCGTGATGGTCGCGAGCTGGCCTCTCAGGTTGTAGGTCGCCGTGTAGTTGCGGCCGTCCGAGAGGGTGTTTCCGGCGTTGTCGTAGGTGAACGTCCGGTTGGGTTCGGCGGACGTCGGCTGAACGCCGATGGCTTGCAGCAGCGCCAGCATCACCGTCGCAAAGAGTTTCTTGATGTTCATGGGCCTTCCTGTTCCATGTGGTTCTTGGATGGCAGGAAGTCTCTGCAGGCACTGTGAGGGATCTTGCAGAAGGCCCTGATGGCCAGCGGGTCTGTAGCTGCGCGTACTACGGCGCACCGCGGCACCGCATGCGTGCGATTCGTTGCACTCGGCCGCGCGCCCTCAGGGTTTGCCTCGATCGGTTACACGGCGGTACGACCTTACCTTGCGCGCCATCCAGCACTTCGACTGGAGCCACCGAGACAAGCCATGAACCGTAGAAGACTCCTGCTTTCCCTCACCGCGCCGGCCCTGCTGGCGTCCTCTCGCGTGGCCCGTGCGGCCGCGGCCGGCAAGGGCCTGATCGGCGTGTCGATGCCGACCTTCTCGTCGCGACGCTGGGTCGACGATGGGCTCAGCATGATGCGCACGCTGAACCGGCTCAACTACACGGTGGACCTGCAGTACGCGGTCAACAACGCCGCCGACCAGCCGGGCCAGGTCCTGAAGATGATGGACGGCGGCGCGAAGGTGGTGGTGATCGGCGCGAGCGACAGCAGCGCGTTCACCGCCGTGCTGGACACCGCCGCGAAGAAGGGCGTGAAGGTCATCGCCTACGACCGGCTGATCCGCGACAGCGGCAACGTCGACGCCTATGCCACGTTCGACAACTTCGAGGTCGGCGTGCTGCAGGGCCGCGACATCGAGGCGCGGCTGAAGCTGCGCGAGGGCGGCAAGGGCCTGATCGAGCTGTTCGCCGGCGCGGCCGACGACAACAACTCGCACTTCTTCTACAACGGCGCGCTGTCGGTGCTGAAGCCGTACATCGATTCGGGCGCGCTGACGGTGGGCTCCGGCAAGGTCGCGATGGCCGAGGTGGCGACGCCGCAATGGAGCGGCGCGATCGCGAAGGCGCGGCTGCAGGGGATGCTGAAGACGCTGTACGCGAAGCGCCGCCTCGATGCGATCCTCTCGCCGAACGACAACACCAGCGTCGAGCTGCTGACCGCGCTGCAAGGCGTGGGCTACGGCACCGCGGCGCAGCCGTGGCCGGTGGTGACGGGGCAGGATGCCGAGCTGAACTCGGTGCGCTCGATCCAGCGCGGCGAGCAGTCGTCGACCGTCTTCAAGGACACGCGGCAGCTGGCGGTGCGCGTGGCCTCGATGGTCGACGAGTACATGAACGGCAAGCCGGCCACCATCAACGACACCAAGACCTACAACAACGGCGTCAAGGTGGTGCCGTCGTACCTGCTGAAGCCGGTGTTCGTCAACAAGGCGAACTGGCAGCAGGTGCTGGTGGAGAGCGGGTTCTACCAGCAGGGGCAGATCTGAGCCTTCACTCTGTGTCCCCAACGGTGGGGGGCTGCCCGGCAAGTCGCGCATCCAGCTCCTGGCGCGTCCGGTCGAGTTCCTGAGCCAGCAGCTTCTCGTCGGGCAGCACGGTCTGATACTCCGCCGCGAGCACAGTGTTGGGCAACCCTTCCAACGCGTAATGCGCTTCGGCAGCGCCCTTCTCTGCGCAGAGGATCAAGCCGACGGGCGGATTCTCTCCAGGTTTCATCCAATGCTCGCGGGCATAGTTCAAGTACAAGTGCATCTGGCCCGCGTCGGCATAGGTGAACTTGCCGACCTTCAGGTCAATGACCACCAGGCACCTGAGCCGACGGTGGAAGAACAACAGATCGATCCGGAACCAGCTGTCGTCGATGCGCAGGCGGCGCTGGCGTCCGACGAAGGCAAAGTCGTCGCCCAGTTCCAGCAGAAAGTCGGCCAGGTGCTGGATCAGCGCATCTTCCAGATCCGATTCGGAGTACTCGTCCTTGAGTTGAAGGAACTCCAGGACGAACGGGTCCTTGATGGCTTGCTCGGGCGTGACGAGGTCGCCGGGCTCGGCGGGCCCTGCCTTCTGCAGCATCGAAGCCTTGTTGCGCGACAGAGCCGTGCGCTCGTAGAACTGACTGCCGATCTGGCGGTCCAGCTGGCGCACCGACCAGCCGCCGCGCAGCGCTTCGGTTTCGTAGAAGGCGCGGGCCAGAGGATTCTTGACGGACAGCAGGCGCACATAGGCCGACCAGGGAAGAGGGAAGGAATGGGCCACGCCGGATTCGCCAGACACTGTCTGGCGAATCCGATCCGCAGGCCACGTCAAATAGAACTGGCGCATCTGCTGCAAGTTCTGACGACTGAATCCGCGTCCGAAGCGGGCTGTCAGATCTGTGGACAAGCGCTCGATCAAGGCTTCGCCATACGCGGCCCGACCTTGGCCGCCCTGCTCGAAATCGACGATGCGCCGGCCGATTTCCCAGTAGCTCGCCGTCATCAGCGCGTTGACACTGCGCGCGGCTGCATGGCGGGCAGCCTCGAGCAGGGCGACGATGTCGCCGTGGATGCCGCCGTAGTGCAGGCTTTCATCGGGATTCGCGGGGCTGAGTTCGCTCATGCCTGATGCTAACCATCGGCGTACTGGGAAACGAAACTCAAAAGGGCCGCTCATGGCAGAGCATTCCGCGCAGTCGTCTTGGCCGGTCCAACGCGCTTCGGCCACGAAACGGCACACGGCAGCCGTGCGGCGGCGCAGAATGGACCGTGCCGGCAACCCCCAGGAGACGGCCATGTGCGCAACAGCGAGGTGGACAGCATTGCTGATCGCGGTGTTCGCGGCAACGGCCATGGCGACGCCCATGGCGACAGCACAGGAAGCCAAACCGAAGACCGAGGTCTACAAGGCCTCGACGGTGAACGTCGGCGACATCGTCCCGCCGCGGGTCGTCCCCCCTTGCCAGCCCGGCCGCTGTCCGTTCGCCGGACAGACCGTCACGATGCTGATCATCAAGGAGGCCAACGAGGGCGCTCTGGGCGAACTCCGGGCCGAGTTCGAGGCCGCCACCGGCGCCCGGCTCAACCTGGTCCAGCTCACGCACCAGGATCTCTTCCCCACCTTCATGTCCGACCTCACCACCCACGCCGGCAAGTACGACGCCTCGTACGCCGGGGCCTGGTGGCTCGGTGAACTGGTGGCCGGCGACTACATCCTGTCGTACGACAAGTACTTCAAGGACCCGCGCTTCCCGGCCTGGAGCCTCGACGACGTGCTGCCCGCACCGCGCAGCCTGCTGTCGTATGCCGGCAGGAAGTACATGGTGGCCAACGACCACGACGGCCAGGTCATGTACTACCGGCGCGACCTCCTCGAGGACCCGCAGCACCGCGCGGCCTTCCGTCAGAAGTACGGCTACGTGCTCGACGTGCCGAAGACCTGGGCGCAGTTCCGCGACGTGGCGGAGTACTTCGACGGCAAGGACCTCAACGGCGATGGCGAGCCCGATCACGGCCTGTCGATGCACCTGAAGGTCGGTGCCCAGGGCATGTTCCATTTCATGTCGTTCTCGGCGCCGTTCGTGATCGGCCCCGACAGCCCGAAGCTGTACTGGTTCGATCCCGCCGACATGCGGCCGCTGATCGCGAGCCCCGGGCACGTGCGCGCGCTCGAGGCCTTCGTCGACCTGGTCCGCTTCGGGCCGCGCGACATGCGCCACTGGGACCTCGGCCAGAGCTGGGACTACCTGCTCGCCGGGCGCGCGGCGCTGACCTTCACCTGGGGCGACCTGGGCGCGCTGGCGCAGCAACCCGGCAGCAAGGTCAAGGGCAAGATCGGCGCGGCACCGGTGCCGGGCACGCGCGCGTACTACAGCCTCGCGCGCCATGACTGGGTCCCCACCGCGCAGCCGAACGTGGTCGGCAACACCACCGGCGGGTCGTGGGCGGGCGTGATCTCGAAG